>CAYLSF010000183.1:0-9273 GCA_964385675.1 uncultured Saprospiraceae bacterium | reverse complement strand
TGCTCAAATTATGCCTCTTTCATATCTTATTGATTATTAAAGCATTACATTATGCCAATGTTCAAAAAATGATTCATTTTGGGAAAGTTTGTCCTATTTTAGTATTTCATTAGTAGCATCAATATAAATTGATTCAAAAAATATATTCATGGAATCCGTGTATTTGATACTTATGACTTGATTCCATCGTAAGAAATTAACAATTTATATTTCGGCTTGATTTTTTCAAATACGAAGATGATTAAATAATAAGACGACTTTAATTTAACTAAAATGAAGCAAATTATTCTGTTTTCTTTAATATTTATAGTAGTAATTTTTGGATGCAACGATGACGAATACCTTTCTCCACCTGATACAAGTAATATTCCTGTAGATAGCTTTTTAGTCGGCTATTTCAATTTCACCTTTCGAGGAGATACATTCAACTTTGTAGGTCAAAACCCTGAGGGGATTCCTGTGTCAGATAAACCTATTTTGACGGAGCAAAGCGTATTTGATGAAAATAGACAAGAATATTTTTTTCTAAATGTCATTCAATGGCAGATAGATGAAACGATTTTAGCCGTTGGATTAGGATTAGCAACTAAACAGCCGACTATTTTAAACGCTTTAGATAGTGCTATCACAGGTCGAATTGCTGCTATGGAAGCCACCTTTCCTATTGGTACAAAACCAATTTGTAATCAATCTCCCTCTGAGCGACTGTATGTTTACTTTAGAGATATTAATGGTCGAATTGTTACTTCTGAATCTTGTAATCCTAATGATAGTTTTGAGGTATTAGAAACCCAAATTTTGACCCATCCTGACTTAGGAACTGTATTTGGCATTCATGCTACAATTAAATTTGAACTATATGTACAAGGACAACCTGAATTTGATGTCATAGAAGGAGAAATGTATTATCATTATGATTTACCTAAACGATGATTTCTAAAAAAATATAGGCTTAAAACAAAATATCTTCGATAACTTCTAAGTCTTTATATTGCTGATTATCAATATCATTGGCAATGATAAAAACTCTTTCAATCTGTTGTCCTTCCTTTTGAGGAAGAAATATACAATGAAAATAATGATTCTTCTTTAGCTGAATAATAGCTTCCATTTTTTCTCCATACAGTGTGCTTTCAATCAAATCAAGCCAATCTTCACTATTGGTTAAAGAGGTGATGTCTTGACCCAAAAAGTGTTCTGGACGAGTTTTAATTTTAGATAGACCTTTACCCTGTATTAATTCAATTATCATAGAAGCATTAATAGCTATTAAAATAATAGGTAAATGCTCTAACAGCAGATTCATTTGAAAAAATTTAGCCTCTACTTGGGTTTGTAAAATATAGTTCTCATGTTCTAATTGTTGTAGTCTTGCTCGAATATTTTGTTTCATTGACTTATTATTTTTGATTTACTAGTACAAGAATAGGTTATAAAGCAAATAAGCAATACTATGATATACAGAAACTAATATAATAGAGATGGTTCATTGACTTATTCGATCCCCTAAGTCATAACAACTTCTGCAGCGAGGCTCATAAGTTTGTTGTTCTCCCAACAAAATAGGGCTATCATCTTTGGCTAGTCGATAAGAATGAGACGCTAAGTTGCCGCAGTGTGGGCAAATTGCATGAACTTTAGTAATATATTCTGCTACAGCGAGTAAATTGGGCATTGGTCCAAATGGCACACCTTTATAGTCCATATCTAGTCCTGCAATAATCACCCTTGTGCCTTTTAGTGCTAATCTCTGGACAATGTTTGTCAATTCCATATCCATAAATTGAGCTTCATCAATTCCGATGACTTGTACATTTTCCGCTAGGTTTAATATCTCAGTAGAATTTTTTATAGGAATGGATTCTATCGCATTTGCATCATGCGATACCACTTTAGACTCATCATAACGAGTATCCAAAGCAGGCTTGAAGATTTGAACCGTTTGTTTAGCTATTTTTGCCCGTTTTAATCGACGTATCAACTCTTCTGTCTTACCCGAAAACATAGAGCCACAAATGACTTCTATCCAGCCATTTTGATGTTTTTTTACATAAGGTTCTAAAAACATTTTGTATAAAATATGGATAAACTGATTAAAGCATACAAAAGTAGGAGAACTGGAAGAATAACTTAAAGAAAAATCGTCTTTTTTAGAAGGGAATTTTAAGCATTAGCTACTTAACTCTAAAATAAGGAGGGCTAATAAAAAGAAAAGGTAGGGATCAAATCAACAATCTTGGAAAATATTTTGACCCCTTACCTTATCAAACCTTAGTCAATGTTTCATTATGTCGCTATGTTTTCATTTTGCTTACAGAGATATTAGTCGGGAGTAAAATGATTAAGGGAAACACATTTCAGTATTTTTTTCAAAAAATTATTAAGATGAATTGAAAAATAGCTTATGTCTTAAATTACATCAAAAATTAATCTAAAAGAATTGAATAATCGAAGTAACAATTCTATATTCCCCTCGAATACTATAATTAAATAAATGCCTTAGGAACAGGTATAAAATAAATTGACCAAGATTACGTCAATCAATTTTAATTTAGACGAATATAATTTCTTGAAAAATAACGGGTTACGTAAAAAAGATTATATGAAGTATAAATTAAAATTGATAGTAAGATGGTTAATTTATTTTGAACTGTTCCTTAGTGCAAACACAAATTTTATATCTATGACAAAAATTGCTGTAACAGGTGGCTGCGGTTTTATTGGTAGCCATACGGTAGTTGACTTAATTGAAAATGGTTATGAGGTTATCTCGATTGATAGCAATATTCGATCAAATCCAGATATTTTGGATGGAGTGGAAAAAATTACAGGCGTAAGGGTAAAAAACTATGCTATTGATTTATGTGATTTTGAAAAAACGAAAGCCATTTTTGAAGAAAACCCAGATATTGAAGGTATCATTCATTTTGCTGCTCTAAAAAGTGTAATGGAATCTACTTCGACCCCTTTGCTATACCACCGGAATAATGAAAATAGCTTGCTTAATATTTTGGACTGTTGCCAACAGTATAATGTTAAGCACTTCATCTTTTCCTCATCTTGTTCGGTTTACGGTAATGTAAAAACCCTTCCTGTTACGGAAAATACACCATTAAGTGAGGCAGAATCTCCCTATGCAAGAACCAAGCAAGTAGGAGAAATGATTATCAAAGATTTTGCAAAATCCAAACCTCCAACCAATTCTGTGATTCTACGATATTTTAATCCTGCAGGGGCACATCCGAGTGGAGAAATTGGAGAAGTCTCTTGGGGGCGACCTATCTATTTAGTGCCTGTTATTACAGATACGGCATTAGGCAAACGAAAAAATATGACCGTATTTGGTACGGATTACGATACGAGAGATGGTAGTTGTATTCGAGATTATATTTATATCATGGACTTAGCACATGCACATACGAAAGCGATTCAGTTTTTACAAAACGCTAAAAATGAATCAAATTGTGAAATCTTTAATTTAGGTATGGGTGAAGGTGTAACCGTATTAGAAGCCATTAATGCCTTTGAAAAAGAGACAGGGGTGAAGCTAAATTACACCCTAGGTGAACGTAGGGATGGTGATGTAGTAGCCGTTTATGCCGATACCAAACGTTCTAATGAAGTATTGGGTTGGACACCTCAATATACGATTGAAGATATAATGCGAACGGCTTGGGCTTGGGATAAAAAGCAGGTTTGAGAATAGTAGTAAAACCTTTTACGACAAACATTAACTCTATTATTTTGAATAAGTAAATTGTTATATTCAAAGTTTTATGAGGTCTCAATGCCTACTCAAGACAAGTAAGAATTGAGACCTCGTAAACCTAAAACCAATTTTATGAAAAATATAATTACCCTATTTGGATTATTCCTATTTATCGCTTGTCAACAGTCTATAACACCATCTAGTGAGGTTAATTGCGATTATATCGACGTTAGAACAAATACCCCTTTTCAAGCTGGTGGTGTGCAAATGATTGAGTTAAAAGAAGGCTATAAAGTATGGACAAAGCAATTCGGTAACAATAAGGATATGAAGGTCTTGTTATTACATGGAGGACCTGCATTGACTCATGAGTATATGGAGTGTTTTGAAAGTTTTTTTCCACAAGCCAATATTGAATTTTATCATTATGACCAATTAGGCTCGCACTATTCTGATAAACCTGATGATGACAACCTCTGGACAATAGAGCGATTTGTAGAAGAAGTAGAACAAGTTCGTCAAGCATTGGGACTAAATAAAGATAATTTTTACCTCTTAGGAAGTTCATGGGGTGGTATTTTAGGGATGGAATACGCTTTAAAATATCAACAGCACATGAAAGGGCTAATCGTTTGTAACATGACGGCTGATTTTGATAAATATGAAGCGTACAATGCTACACTACGGGCTAAAATGCGTCCATCTTTAATTGACTCTCTAAAAGCTTTTGAAGATGCCAAAGATTATCATAATCAAACTTATTTAGACTTAGTCTTTAACGAATATTATACGAAGCATATCTGCCAAATGGCACCTGAGGATTGGCCAGAACCTGTGATGCGTAGCTTTGGACACATCAATCAACACGTTTATGAATATATGCAAGGCCCAAGTGAATTTGTGCCAGGTGGTATCTTAAAACATTGGTCTGTATGGGATGATTTAAAAACATTGACTGTACCTACATTAATGGTAGGAGCAAAGTATGATACCATGAATCCTGCTGAAATGGAAGAAATGAGTCAATTGGTTCAAAATGGGGCATATTTGTATTCTGAAAATGGAAGTCATTTAGCAATGTGGGATGATCAAGAATTCTTCATGAAAGGGGTCATTGATTTTATTAAAGCAGTAGATGATGGAACTTTTAAAAAATAGAATCCAGATCCAGTTTTAAAAAAATACAAATTTTATAACGATTCAATAGGTGGCTTTTAGCCACCTATTGAATATAACACTACCCCAAAACTAAATTACCTAACTTTTCTGTTCGTAACTGCTTGGTATAGAGTTGGTAATATTTACCTTTCTGTTTCATTAATTCATAATGCGAACCATCTTCTGCAATTTCTCCTTTTTGAATTACTAAGATTCTATCGCAATTTTTAATCGTCGATAATCGGTGTGCAATAATGATAGCGGTTCTACCTTGAAGCATCGCTTCTATACCTTTTTGAATTTTAGCTTCTGTCAAAGTATCAATGGAAGAGGTCGCTTCATCCATAATGAAAATACGAGGGTCGGCTAATACTGCTCTTGCAAAAGAAACCAATTGCTTTTCTCCCATGGATAAGTTATCACCATCTTCACCCACTTCTTCTTCTAGTCTTGGTATAAATTCTTCCGCACCAACTAAGTTTAATGCTTTGTGAATCTCCTCCATTGTCGCCTCTCGCTTACTATATCGAATATTGTCAGCAATTGTACCCGAAAATAGATGGGGCGTTTGTAATACAATCCCCAATTGACTTCTCAAACTTTTGAGTGATTTGGTTTTGTAATCCTCACCATCTATTAATACTCGACCACCAACAGGCTCATAAAAACGACTAACCAAATTGGTAATGGTAGATTTACCCTCACCTGTTGCACCAACCAAAGCGATAGACTGACCTGCTTCAATTGTTAAGTTGAAATTTGGTAATACAGGATGTCCTTTTTTATAATAAAATTCTACATTATCGAATTGTACCTGACCTTTAATCGACTCAAAATCCGTCACACCTTCTGTATCAAATATGTCAATTTTTTCATCCAGCAAAGAAAAAATACGCTCTCCTGCCGATAAACTACCTTGTGCCCTAGCATAGAACATCGAAATATCCACAATCGGAAAGAAGATTTTTAAAGTATAATCAAAGGAAGCAGCTAATACCCCTACCGTAATTAAAGGCGGTAAAGCAATTGCCATTTGACTACCATAAAAAACTACAAATGCTGCCGTAGCTGTACCAATAAAAATAACCACAGGAAAGTACATCGCAGTAAAATAAGATGCCTTGTAAGATGATTTCCGCATCCGACCGCTCAAGGCTTTAAAACCTGTAGTTACTTGTGCTTCTTTAGCTGTACTTTTAATGACCGAAATACCATTAATATGCTCACTATAAGAGGCTGTAATATCACTATTCAGTTTTCTAGCTTCCCTAGAATATTGGAGTACCAACATTCTAATTTTTACAGAAACCACTAACATAATTGGAATTGAAATCAATACAATTAATGCCAATTTCCAACTGAAATAGAATAATGCACCTGTACAAAATACAATCATCGCACAACCCCACAAGAAATCCAATAAACCCCAAGCAATTACTTCTGCAACTCTATCGGTATCGGAAGTCAATCGAGTGAGTAACCAACCTGATGCTGATTTATCATAATAGGAAAAAGATAGTTTTTGTAATTTTTCAAACATCTCCTTACGTAAATCATACAGGACATACTCTTGTACTCGTCCCGTATATAAGATGAAGAAATAAACCCCTACCACTTGCAATAGACTAATCAGTGCAAATAAACCCACATAACAATAAACACCTGAATAATCCGCAGTATAGGGAATACCTTGCTCCATGGCATTTTTGATATTTTCTAATTCTGGAATAAGGGCATCATCCAGCATCATTTTAAGGGCGATTGGAAAAGCAGCATCTGCAACAGCCACCATGATGACCCAAAAACCGAAGGCATAAACCCACCGCTTTTGTCGCATCGCATATTGAAAAATGCGTTTTAAAAACGGCATTAAAGCCCCTTTTTGATTAAATTCTTTATCTGAAAATGTATTCATTTTTTTTGATTCATCGTAGAGACGTTTTATAAAACATCTCTACATTTAAAAAATTAATCCAATAGGATTTCCTGTTCAATATCCTCTTCAATGGCAATTTGAATATCATAGACTTTTTTGTAAAAACCGTTTTGAGCTAGTAACTCCTCATGTGTTCCGATTTCTACAATTTCACCTTTATCCAATACCATAATTCTATCGGCTTGCTGAATAGACGTTAAGCGATGTGCAATCATAAAGGTTGTCTTACCTTTAGCATGTTCGGTTAATGCCGCTTGTATATCAAATTCAGTTTCCGTATCCACTGCTGATGTCGCATCATCTAGAACTAATATAGATGGATTACTTAATAGCGTTCTAGCTAATGCGACTCGTTGTTTTTGACCACCAGAAAGCGTTACCCCTTTTTCACCAACGACTGTATCATAACTATCTCGCATTTTTGGAATAAAACTCGCAACCTGAGCAGCTTCTGCCATCGCTTCTATTTCTTCCATCGAGGCATCAGGTTTTGTAAAAGCGATATTTTCTTTAATGGTACTTGAAAATAAAAATGGCTTTTGATGAACAACGCCAATTTGACTGCGAATAAAAGTTTTATTCAAGTTTGCAAGAGGTTGACCATCTATCAAAATTTCACCTTCTGTAGGTTCGTATAATCGACTCAGTAAGGTAATAATCGTAGATTTACCAGAACCTGTTGCACCCAATAAAGCGATTTTTTCTCCTGCGTTGACTTTGAAACTAATGCCATTTAAAGCATTGGATTCATCGGTTTCAGCATATTTAAAAACTACATTTTTAAATTCAATTTCACCGTTTAGTGCTTCCAATTCTTCACCTTCATAATCCTCTTCTTGTGCATCAATGATTTGTCCCATGCGTTCCATTGCTACCGTTGCCATACCCATTTGAGAGACAATTCGTCCTACTTGACGCATTGGCCAAGTCACAACTAGACTATAACTAAAGAAGCTGATAAATTCACCAATTGTCACCGCACCATTCAAGACATAATATCCACCTGCCAATAGAGAAATAACAATTTGAGCATTCACCAATAAATCTGAAAACGTCCAATAGTTTTTGTGTAAATCCACATGTTTCAAACCAATTTTACGCTTTTCAATATTCTGTTTATGAAATCGCTCCATCTCATATTCTTCCTTGGCAAAAGCCTGTACGACTCTAATACCAGATAAATTTTCTTGAATAATATTTGTTAATTTATCCTGTTCTTTTTCGTGCTGTTCCCAAACCTTCCCTTCTCTTTTGAAGAAAAAGACCGCTAGAATCGTTACAAAAGGAACTAACATCACCGAAATCAAAGCATACGTTACATGTACTGATAACATCATCACCATTGCCCCAATGAAAAGAGCCGTCAGTCGAACAACTTCTATAATTTGTGTAGAAATAAAATTACGAACTGTATCTACGTCACCTGTACATCGTTGAATCAAATCTGCCGTTGGCGTTTTATTTAAATGATTCAGCGGCAATAACTGAATATGACGGAATAAATAATCTCTTAGATTTTTGATGGCTCGCTCCGTAACAGAAGCCGTAATAATACTTGCCCAAAACTGCGTACCGACTCGAATAATAGATACCGCAACCAATACCCCTCCTATACACAAAAGGATATAAGGAATATTGTCCATCCGAATAGTGGGTAAAATATCATAGAAAAACTGAGCAATGACATCTGGATTTTCTACCACTTTTTGCCCATTACTATTAAAAAATACGACGACACCATCAATGGCAATTTGTAAAATTTTGGGTTCTAACATCCTTACAAAAGAGGAGACTATCAGTAGGAAACTGGCAAAAATATAGTGATATTTCCAGCGATCCATAACGCTGAATAATCGTTTAATATGCTTCATTAGCGTGAAATTCCAAGTTCCAAATGACAAATTCTAAAATGACTCAGTTGTAAAAATGAGTGTATAAATTTGATTTTACCATTTGAAAAATCCCAGTATTACAATTAGTAATACAGATTAAAAATACTGTTAAAATTTGAAATCTGTGATAGATATATTGAGTTGGGTGTTGTGTAGCGTTTATTTGATACTTCAAAAAAAGAAATCCAATATCACAGAAAATTACCACAGAGTTGTGGATTTTTAGATTAGCCTACAAAGTCAAAATTCTTCATGGTCTTGCGTTTTGTCACTAACAATATTGAATCTTTTTCATTCAATATTGTAGAAAGTAATTAATTGAGAAATAATGTATTATCCTAAGATGCTTGAATCAAGCCATATTTGGAATGAATAGTTCCTTGTAGGATGTTAAAGTTAGATTAAGAAATTTTAACATTCCATGATGAATTTGGTGTTACGCTTATTTCAAGGTTTTATGATTTGAAATTTGAGGTATTTAGACGTTGCTTCTTTTGAAAAAAGTATTTTAAAGAAATTATATTTTTTGCAAATTCTTTTGCGTTGAAGCGGAATAGCTAGATTCTATCCCGCTTCTA
>CAYLSF010000182.1:0-9303 GCA_964385675.1 uncultured Saprospiraceae bacterium | reverse complement strand
ATTCGACCTATAGAATATTCTTCCATAAAGCCATATCCCCCAAACATTTGCTGACATTTATAAGTGATTTCATTCAATAAATCCGCTACTCTCATTTTTAGCATAGAGCATTCTTTAACGACGTGTGCTCCTTGTGCTAGACGATAACTTGTTTGGTAAGTAAAAGCCTTGTATGCCTCAAATTCGGTCGCCATATCTGCTATTTGATGACGAAGAACCTGAAATCTATCTATGGTTTTACCAAAAGCCATTCGTTCAGAAATATATTTTAGCGTAATATCTAAAATGTGATCTATTAAACCAATACAAGCTATGGCTCCTGTCAATCTTTCTACTTGTAAACTTTCCATCACATAATAAAACCCTTGCCCCTCTTCACCCAATAGGTTCTCTTTGGGAACACGGACATTATCAAATGCCAATTCTGCGGTATCGGAACAGCGAAGCCCTACTTTATCTAATTTAGTTCTTGAAACTCCTTCAGCGTCTAAATCAATCACCAACATCGACATCCCTCTTCCTGTTTTTACAGCAGCTACGGTATAATCTCCGTAATAGGCATTAGAAATAAAGGTTTTTGAGCCATTGACGATATATTCGTCGCCTTCTAACACAGCAGTAGTCTTAATTCCTCTAAAGTCAGATCCTGCAAAAGGTTCTGTCATAGATAATGAACCAATCAATTTTCCTTCTACACTAGGTATTAAATATTTCTCTTTAATGGAAGGCGAACCAGCGTGTATTAAATAATTCATCGCCAAATAACTATGAGCAGCTACTACGGTCTGAAACCCAAGGCTCCCTGTTTTTCCCAATTCTTCGCAAAGAATGGTTGAATACATAAAATCTAACCCCATCCCACCATATTCTTCAGCAACCTCTAAACCTAAAAAGCCCATTTCTCCCATTTTCCTTAAAATGGCACGATCTGTTTCCCCATTAGCCTCCCACTCATTGATGAAAGGATTCACTTCAGCTTTAAAGAAATCTTGTAACGTACTCCTAAATAATTCGTGTTCTTCTGTAAAAAATAATTGGTTCATCTTTCTTATGGTTTAATTACGCTCGTAAATATACTATAAATGGTCAAAAAAACGTATCTTAAAATATTTCAAGATCATTTAAAAACTTTGATTGTCAAATAATTATAACCGACTATTTCATCACTAAATTATTCATCCTTTTAGCAGCCGTTTCATATTCTTTACGAAACTTTGCTACTAGATCTCCTGCGGATAAAACCTCCTCAATATTACCAATTCCTTGACCACAGCCCCAGATATCCTTCCATGCTTTGGCTTTGGTATTGCCCCCTGAACCAAAATTCATTTTACTTGGATCACTTTCTGGTAAATTATTCGGATCTAACCCTGCATTGATGATTGACTTTTTTAAGTAGTTTCCGTGTACCCCTGTAAACAAATTAGAATAAACAATATCATCCGCTTTACCCTCTACAATACCTTGCTTATAATCATCACTCGCTCTAGCTTCTTTGGTAGAAATAAAAGCACTCCCGATATACGCCAAATCAGCACCCATAGCTTGTGCACTTAAAATAGCAGCACCTGACGCAATAGAACCCGATAAAGCTACAGGTCCATCAAACCATGCTCGGATTTCTTGCATCAAGGCAAATGGAGAAATTGTACCTGCGTGTCCTCCAGCACCTGCGGCTACAGGAATTAATCCGTCCGCCCCTTTATCAATAGCTTTACGAGCAAAACGATCATTAATTACATCGTGTAAAACAATTCCACCCCATTCGTGAACAGCCTCATTTAAATCTACTCTTGCCCCTAGTGAGGTAATGACTAAAGGAACTTTCCATTTGGCGCAAGTTTCTAAATCTTCTTCTAAGCGATTATTACTCCTATGTACAATCTGATTTACCGCAAAAGGAGCAGCAGGCTTATCAGGATTTGCTTTATCGTATGCCGCTAATTCTTCTGTGATTTGATGAAGCCACTCATCCAACTGAGATTGTGGTCGTGCATTTAGGGCAGGAAACGAACCGACTATACCAGCCTTACACTGAGCAATCACCAATTCAGGTCCAGAAATAATAAACAAAGGAGAACCAATGGCAGGAAGGCGTAACTTATCAAATAAAGATGGAAGTGCCATAATTACTTTTTATTAATAGTTTAAAATATTAATTTATCCAGTTTAAAAACTATAAATAGCTTTCATAATGGTGTATAAACCCAATTATTAGTTATTTGTTTTTATTGAAGTTTATTGTCCATTGGTAAAGATAGAGTAGAGTTCAATTATTTTATTTTAACTGTTATAATATCGAAGGTATAGTAGCAACAGGATATTCTACAACAAAGCTATAATTTCATCTGTACCCCTATGTCATGAATAAATTGCTCCTTCCAGATTTGGTTTTAATTCATGACTAATATAAGAAGGCTAGTGAAGTTATATATGAAAACTTTCACCTTTACGTACCTTTTAAAAAAGTAATTTTTGACAGAATTTGAGTAAAAAAGAAACGCGGATTGTGCGGATGATGCGGATAAAACGGATTTTTCTTATCTGTATCATCCGTTTTATCTGTACAATCTGTGTTTCTTTTAATATTACTTTATTCTATTCTACAATTGTTTTACAAAATTGGATAGGAATAAAATAAAAGTTATATCCTGTTGAATAAGCGTTCATCTTGAAGAATTTAAAAAGCGACAATAGATTCCATTAAACAACTGTAATCCACTATATTTGATAAATATTAAGCCAAAATGACTTAATACAATTCTACTACAAATTAAAATACCATATTATGAGATTATTACAATATCTACTGTTTGCAGTAGCTACTGCATTTACAATGGGTTGTGCAGAATCTCCTGCTACACATACAGGAGAAGAACCAATGTCTACCATCGACCGTAAGTTACAAAAATATGTACCGTTTAAATTGACGACCGATTTAAGTCAATTGACAGAAAAGGAAAAGCAAATGCTGCCAATTTTGATTAAAGCCAGTAAAATCATGAATGAATTATTCTGGTTTGAATCGTATGGCGATAAGACAGAACTCATGAAAGCCATTTCGGATGAGGCAACTCAAAAGTTTGTGGATATTAATTATGGACCTTGGGATAGGTTAGATGGTAATCAGCCATTTGTAACAGGAATAGAGAAAAAACCTGATGGGGCTAACTTTTATCCTGCAGATATGACCAAAGAAGAATTTGAAACGGCAGAACTAGAAGGAAAGGAAAGTTTATACACTTTTATTCGTAGAGATGAGGATGGAAACCTAATGACAATTCCTTATCATGAAATGTTTCCAGAGCAAGTTAAAAAGGTAGCTGAATTATTAGCACAAGCCGCAGATTTAGCAGAAGATGAAGGCTTGCGAAAATACTTAACTGCTCGCTCAGAAGCCGTTTTAACGGATGATTATACCAAAAGTGATGTACTTTGGTTAGATATGGAAACGAATACATTGGATATTATTATTGGTCCAATAGAAAGTTATGAAGACCAGTTATATGGTTACAAGACGGCTCATGAAGCTTATGTATTAGTTAAGGATAAATCTTGGAGTCAGCGTTTAGCAAAGTATGCTGCTTTACTACCTGATTTACAAAAAGGCTTACCGGTAGATGCAAAATACAAAACAGAAGTTCCAGGCGGAAAATCTCAATTAAATGCTTACGATGTCGTTTATTATGCTGGGGATTGTAATTCTGGAAGTAAAACAATTGCGGTGAACTTACCGAATGATGCGATCTTACAATTGAGAAAAGGAACGCGTCGCTCGCAATTAAAAAATGCAATGCAAGCGAAATTTGATAAAATTTTAATACCAATTGCAGAGCAATTAATCACGGAAGAACAACGTCAGTATATCACCTTTAATGCTTTTTTTAGCAATACAATGTTTCATGAAGTCGCTCATGGTTTAGGTATAAAAAATACAATTGATGGAGAGGGTACGGTTACTGCTGCCTTGAAAGAGCATGCCTCTGCTTTAGAAGAAGGGAAGGCGGATGTATTGGGTTTATACATGATAACACAATTGCATAAAATGGGGGAAATCGAAGGCGATTTAAAAGAATATTTTACCACTTTTGTTACCAGTATTTTCCGCTCTGTTCGTTTTGGAGCATCTTCTGCACATGGTAAAGCAAATATGATTCGTTTCAACTATTTTCAAGAAAAAGGAGCATTTTCAAGAAATGAAGATAGCACTTATACTATTCATTATGATAAATTTACAGAGGCTATGAATAGCTTATCCGAGTTGATTTTAACTTTGCAAGGAGATGGTGATTATGACGGTGTAGCAAAATTGGTAGCGGATAAAGGTGTGATTAAGCCTGAACTACAAGCTGATTTAGATAGATTAGGGGATTTAGGAATTCCTGTGGATGTTATTTTTGAGCAAGGTGTGGAAGCGTTAGGATTATAATAATTATCGTAGAGACGTTAAATTTTAACGTCTCTACGGGAATTTGTGTGCCATACATGATATATTACTATAAGGTGCAAGTCCTGAACAAGCCCTTTGAGTGGGGAATTGTTAGCCAAAGACAAGGGTGTTTCTCGTGAGGGAAAATCTGAAGGATACCGATAGCTATCGGTATACAGCAAAAGTCAAGTTCTGACCCCCAATCAAGTTGAGGGCAGGCTAAACAGAAATTAAGTATAAGGCATGATATAGGGATAATTCGGCAATAAACGAAGAAATCCAAAACACTCAACGGAACTATATGGTGTAAACTTAGCAGAATAGACAGAAAGTAATATATCTTACTATGGGAGGTCTTAACTTCGAGAGGCGTTAAGAAGTCAGCCGAGGTCATAGTACCCTTTAAGTCCGTAAGTTGAGGCAACTGAGAGACCTACGTAGGACAGCTTATGGAAAGGGGAATCCCGATAGCTATCGGGAGAATCTTTAAGTACAAAGAGTTTTTTTTTTAGAGTATTGAACATGAAGACATCCGAGAAACGAGGGGAAATTGGACAGATGTATCTCCAAGAAGGAGAAGAATGGACAGGTATCGTACCAATATTGGCGGGTTCAGCCGTAAGCTATGCTCAAAGGAGATTGGTGGACGAGTGTGAAATAGGTCGAGAAGAAGAAATAGCTTTGACAACTAACTTAATGGAAGTCATCACTTCCATAGAAAATTTAGTGCAAGCTCTAAAACGAGTAAAATCGAACAAAGGAGCAGCAGGAGTAGATGGAATGACTACAAAAGAACTGAGAGAATGGTTTAACAACAATTGGAGGAACTTACAAAAGGAATTACTAAAAGGGACTTATCAAGTAGAAGCGATAAGAGGGGTGAAGATACCAAAACCGAAAGGCGGTTATCGCCAATTAGGGATACCAACGGTAAAAGACCGCTTAGTCCAACAAGCGATACACCAAGTCTTAGAAAAACTATACGACAGGGATTTTAGTCCAACGAGTTATGGATTTAGGAAAGGCAGAAGTGCATCACAGGCGATAAAACAACTAAGTCATTATATAGGTCAAGGAAACACTTATGTAATAGACATAGATTTATCGAAGTTCTTTGATGAAGTTAATCATAATAGATTATTAAATCGTTTAAGTCAGCGAATAAGAGACAAACGACTATTGAAACTAATACATAACTACTTAAAAACAGGAATGTTGGAAAATGGATTAATAAGTCAGCGCATAAAAGGCACACCGCAAGGAAGTCCATTATCGCCTCTACTATCCAACATCGTATTAGATGAATTAGACAGAGAACTCTCCGAAAGAGGACATAAATACGTCCGATACGCAGACGATATAATAATAGTAGTTGGTAGTCAATCCTCCGCAGAACGAGTAAATGCAAGTATAATAAACTTCATCGAAGACCGCATGAAACTCAAGGTAAATATAGAGAAAAGCCGTTTATGCCGACCATTAGACCTAAATTACTTAGGACATAGTTTTGGAAAAGATGGTTCAATTTACCTAAGTAAAGAAAGCGAAGAACGCTTGAAGAATAAGATACGAGCAGTAACCAAGCGTAACAGAGGAAGAAGTTTAGAACAAATAATAACTGAACTTAATCTATTACTAAGAGGTTGGTTACACTACTTTCGGAATGCGAAGATGAAAAGAAAGATGAGAATAATAGAAAGTTGGTTACAACGCCGCTTACGTTGCTATCGTCTAAAACAATGTAAACGACCAATAGGAATTATGCGATTTCTATACAAATTAGGAATACCTAAAAAACGAGCATGGACAACTGCAATAAGCCGCAAAGGATGGTGGCGAAAAGCACTAACTCCTGCAAGTCACGAGGGGATGAATAATAGATGGTTTGAGGATATTGGTCTTTACAGTCTTACGAAAAACTACTCTTTGTTACAGACTTAAAGAAACCGCCAAGTACGAGAGTACGCTTGGTGGTGTGAGAGGACGAAAAGGCAGAAGGTTATCTTCTCCCTTTTCTCCTACTCGATTATTAATAAAATCGTAAACCACCACCATAAACCCAGCCAGATTTATTATCTGATGTTTGTACCCTTACCCAAGGTTCATTGTAGGGTACGCCATTTAAGGTGATTTTTTGTGTAAAATTGGTTTTTTCTTTTAAATAGATTAACTCGGCTCCTTTGGGTAATTTCATAATCAGTCCACCACTCAAATTAGGTTGAGATCGCATTTTCAAACTATCAATTACCACATATACTTTTGGAGGTGTTTCTATCACTTCTGTTTTTACAATCGTATCTACCTTTACAGGTGCAATTGTTTGATCACTATTCGGTACATTTGTCGTATTGGTATTACCACTATTATTTTGCACCGTTTCTGTTTCATCTATTGGCTGCATTTGAGGTGGACCTGCACACCTTCGAGCCATATAAAATAAAAATATGACTGCAAAAATAATGATAACAATACTTTCTATATTTTGTAATCCCTTTGTTGATTTTCGTTTTGCCATGAAACAAATTTACATTTTTATTATTTATGATAACAAGGTGTATAATGAATTATGACATTTTGATTGAAATTGATATATTATATCAGTCATCCATAAAGGGAATAACTCATCATCAGATTAAAAAATTCAGTATCTTTGTATAAAATTACTGAAAAATGTATATCGCTAATCCCATATATGATGCTGTTTTTAAGTACTTAATGAATGATAATAAAGTGGCTAAACTTTTATTATCGGCCATTCTAGGCAGAGAAATTATAGAATTAGAATTCAAGCCTACTGAGTTTCAAGTTGATTTTAATATCGCACTTACCGTATTTCGCATTGATTTTAAAGCCGTAGTGAAAGATAAAAACGGTAAAGATGAAGTGATTTTAATTGAACTTCAAAAAGCTAAATTACCCACAGATATTCTTAGATTTAGACGCTACTTAGGGGAGCAATACAGTAGTAAGGATAATATTATTGAATTATCCAGACTTAAAAAAAAGGCCTTACCTATCGTAAGTATTTATTTTCTAGGGCATCGATTAGCCCATACGCAAGTTCCTATCATAAAGGTCGCCCGTCAATATCAAGATTTATCAACAGGAAAACTTATTACACAGCGAGAAGACTTCATAGAAAGCCTTACACATGATAGTTACATCATTCAGATTCCTTTTTTAAAAGATAAAAGAAGAACCGAACTAGAACAACTTCTCGTGATCTTTGATCAGAATAATATCACTAATGATCAACATATATTAAATGTAAAAGAGGAAGAAATACCCAAAAAATATCGCTCTATTTTTAGACGATTATTGATGGCTTATAGTACACCTGACATTAGAAAAAGGATGAAAGCTGAAGATGACATCGTTAGTGAAATGCAGAGTTTGGCTAGAGTTATTGAAGAAAAAGAGAAGATGATTAGTGATAAAGAGAAGGTTATCAGTGATAAGGAGAAGGAAATTAGCGATAAAGAAAGAGAAATAACTCAAAAAGATGAGGAACTTAATTTACGAGATAAAGCAATTCGAGAAAAGGACGAGGCATTACATAATGCTATTCTTCAATTAATTAAATTGACTAATTTATCGGATCAAGCTATTGCAGATAATGTAGGAACAACTTTAGAAATGGTACAAAAAATTAGAGATAAACAGTAATTACCCAATATTCATCATGTCCAAACAACTTTTATATCAAATAGCCCTTACTAAAATTCCAAAGATTGGTAATGTAAAAGCCAAACAATTGATCAGTTATTGTGGTGGTGTAGAGGCCGTTTTTAAAGCGACTAAGAAAGAACTTCTAAAAATCCCTAATATTGGAGCAGTCATCACTAATAATATTCTTCAACAAAAAGTCTTAGCAGAAGCCGAAAAGGAAATCAAATTTATTGAAAAATATGATATTCAAACTTTCTTTTATTTAGATAAAAACTATCCAAGTCGATTAAAACATCATAATGATAGTCCAGTCTTATTATATCACAAAGGGAATACAGAATTAAATACTGCTAGGACTGTTGCCATAATCGGTACTCGAAAGCAAACAAGTAGAGGGAAAGCTATATGTGAAGAGTTGGTTGAAGGACTGATTGATTTAGATGTCTTGGTCGTAAGCGGTTTGGCGTATGGTGTGGATATCACTGCACATAAAAAATGTGTGGAACTCAATATCCCCACCATTGGAATTATGGGACATGGATTAGATAGAATCTATCCAGCAGAACATAAAAGTACAACCCGAGAAATGGTCAAAAATGGTGGACTACTTACAGAATTCACAAGCGGGACAAAACCCGACAGAGAAAACTTCCCACAACGAAATAGAATTATAGCAGGTTTATCCGATGCTGTAATTGTGGTAGAAACTGCAGAAAGCGGCGGGTCAATTATTACCGCACACATGGCAAATGAATACAATAAAGACGTGTTTGCTATACCTGGGAGAATCAACGACAAATATTCGATTGGCTGTAACCGCTTAATCAAAACTCATAAAGCGGCACTACTTGAGTCTATTGAGGATTTGAGATACATCATGCGTTGGGATGTACAAAAAGATAAAACAACTCAACGAGCCTTATTTGTAGAATTAGAACCTGAAGAGCGTCGAATTGTAGAATTAATCCGCAATCAAGAAGATATTGATGTAGATGGTATTGCTTTTACAACTAAATTTTCAACCAGTCAACTTTCTACTATTTTATTAACATTGGAATTAAAAGGCATTATAAAACCCATTCCAGGTAAAAGATTTATCATATTATAATATTTATGATATTCTTCTGGCTTTTCTGAACGCATTCCCTTCAAATTAATGTTTACTTTTGTAGAAAACACAATAGATAAATTAATTAGAGCGGGTA
>CAYLSF010000181.1:0-9325 GCA_964385675.1 uncultured Saprospiraceae bacterium | reverse complement strand
GATAAATAGTATTCTCATATGTATTACTCATTTAAAACAGATTTTGTATGACACATTTAAGAGAGCTGTTATTAACAGTCCTTCTGGTTCTTCCACTCGCCCTTATTCAAGCCCAAATCATTGGTGGTAGAGATAATGGAGTAAGTACACCCAAAGAAGTTGAAGCTTCAAAAGTAACAGCGGGTGGCTTTAGTGGAGATGTTAGTTTATTTTCTGGAACATACAATAGTTCTTATGCTTTAGGAACTGTTTCAACACCTGACGGGCTTTCGTTTAGTGCAACCATCTCGTATAGTTCTAGTTATTCGACTGGTTCTAATCAGCCACATTCTAGTGGAATTCCATATGGTGAAGGTTGGAATTTAGATCTACCGTCTATTTCAATCACAACTGAAGACTATAATAAGTACACACGTGCTGATTTACATGCCATGAATGTAAGTAACCAAAATCATGGACCAGGTCCATTTACAAAGGAATTCACGACTACTGAAATGCACAAAGAAGGAGAACTACATTGGTTAGCTCCAAAATTGAGTATACCAGGTATTGCTAGTGGACGAATGGTATTTAAAGGATACAAAAATGGTGACAATCCAGTTTTTGTTTTACACAAGTTTGACCGCTATGTAGAAGCCGTTTTCATGGGAGATACTTGGGAAGTTCAACTAGACGATGGAACAGTTTATTATTTCTCAATTACAAAAGCGAACTATCGTAACGCACCAAATCAACGAGTAGATATAGCTGGGGCATCTGATCCAAGTGCTGTATCTGATGTCATTATTCCAAAGTCTGAAATATTAAGTTGGTATATCACAGAAATATACCATCCTAACAAGCAGGGTCGTATATTTTTTAAATATAAAGGATTTGGTGCTTTTGATTATTTCAAAGAGTATAAACAACCGCAAATCAGACAAGCTTTTGAAGCTTATAATACTATTTTTATTGATAATCAAAATCCTGCTTATGATCCAACCTTAATAGTTAGTCCAGTAGGAACTCCTGCTTTGTTGAGAGTAACTTACAAAGACCTTTTCTTGGAAGAAGTAAGTACAGGTTATGAAAAATTAGTATTCAAACATGAAAGTATTCCAACTCATGGAGGAACAGATTTATTAAACCTATGGGATACTGATGTCAGTCGTAAAGACTCATTATATAGCTTCAAAACTGTTTACAGTTGGGGCGTAAATGGAACACATGGTTTCAATGCTACTCAGGGTTCAGATTTTAGCCCGTGGAAACGTTATCATCATATGCGTAGCGAGTATTTTGATGGTAGTAATTTGACAGGATATGCCGAAGCAGGTAGTGACGCTTTACCTTCTATGCCAATAGCGACTAACCCATATGTAGGTTCAAGACTTAATGCTAACTCTAGTAATTATCATTTAGTGCAAGAAAAAGTTGATGAAGCTAGTTATGTGCCTTTTGAACATGGATATTTAGAGTCTCCACGTATTGGGAGTAATTTACCCGCAGGTGATATTTATGAAATCAAAACCTCCATTTACAATGGAAATACATCAAATCCACAAGATGGCTTTATCAACTTCGATATTAATATTTCTTCTGGACATTATGATCATTTTGATCCCAATAGCAAAATCGGAATTGGAACATCTCAAGTAATGCACCCTAGAGCGAAGTATTACAATATGTCAAATCAAGAGAATATTTTCTCTACATTTAATCAGGCTATAAAGTGGAATTCTCTAGGAAGTAATTCAACAGAATTAGAAACATCTAATTTCTTTACATTGTCGAATCTTCCTAACCAATATCGAGGTTTCAATATTCAGATAGGGCCAGGTAATTCAGATAATAGAATGAATGCTAGTCCTGTACATACTTATAATTATGATTGGTGGACATCCTCCTCTATAACGCTTCTTCCAGGTCAAATGCCAGATCCTGGTTATACATACTATGGAAGAGATGCTGCTACTGAAGATTATTTTGATGATATTGCGCCTCAATATCCTACTTATAAAAAGGGCATAAAAACAGGAGACAATATTCCTAATAACTTTGGTATGGGCTTTCCTTGGCGGATGATGTCAGAATTTTATGGTTCCTTAGACCCTAAAATCAATTTCTTTGATCCTAGTTCTGTAGCAGGTCCGTATGCTATTTGGTGGAATGATGCAGCTTTGAGCCCTAGTGTTCCTGGATCATATAATCACTCCAACCAACCTACTTTAGCCGATGATGATGTAAAATTAAAAAGTGTCGAATTGGTTCGTTATGCAAAGAACCCTTATATGCTTCGATATGTAGAACATTATAAATCATCAGATGATAATGCAGCAACTGCTTTACAAAATAGTGATGAAGATGCATGGTTTACTTTAATCAGTAGAACGCAAATGAATTACGACGTAAGAGTAGTGGCTAATTACATGTATGTTGTTGAGCGCGATGGAACTATTCAAAATCCGACTTATGATTTGAAGGCCTATCACAATGGAGAACGAAACATATTCTTATTGAAGAATATTAAAGAAATACCCGTAACTGGAGTTAGTTATGATATTGCAACTGTTCCTACCACACATTTTGAATATGATAGTACAATGAATGTTGACGGGCTACAAACATACTCTTTGTCTGGTGGTAGTAGTAGTGTTACTCTAGATCCTGAGGATCTCACCAATGCAATGATGTTACTCTCTAATAAGATACTACTAAGTAAAATTATCACACCATTAGGTGGAGAAACAATTATTGAATACGATATGACCAAAAGTTATATGACACCTATTACTTGGTCTAGAAATAGAATGAGTAATTTCGAGGTACCAGTACTCAATATTGCACTTCCTCTCAATAATATTGCCGTACAAGCTAATATTGTAGTAGCATCTAAAACAGTAAATGATAGAAGTGGTACAACAAAGCGTTGGGACTATCAATTCGGTACATTAGAAACCGTTAATCATACATTACCCATACTTGGGAATTACAGCTATGACATCCAATTAGATTATTCTAAAGGATTTAATGAAGCTACCGTTTTACAACCTCAGTTGAGTACAACGAATCGTCCATATACAAAATATTATCACCATACAGTAGATCCAAGTTTTTGGCATCAACATGCTGGATATTCTTTATTATGGGGCAAACTCTACAAAGTAGAATATTATGATGGTGATGATAATTTATTGTCAAAAAACGAAACCACTTATGAGGCAAATAAAGCTTTTAGAAGTCGCTATTTAAGAAATACAGGCACCACCGGTTATGATTTTGATTATAAAGATTATATCTATGGGCATACAGGATTATTCAATGATGCTCTTGTAGGAGATATTGGTGGTTTTTGGGGCGGTCAGTATTCCTACGAAACCAAAGAATATAATGATATCAATACTAGAAAACCAGCATCTTTAGATAGTTATTTTATTAAAGTTACACAGGAAAAAAGTACAACTTATGACAAATCTTGTAGTAATTGTGAAGGATTAGGTCATGGAACACCTTCTCCTGAAAGTACTTTACCAACAATATCTTGTGACGATTACATTGAAACAATTACAGAATATGAATATTTTGATGCGAACCAACGAGGAGTAACAGCTTCAACAGGTTTTGATAAATTAATAAGAGATGCTTACAGTGATTTCGGCTTAACCAATTACAACACTTTGACAGCCTCTGAAACACAATTAATGTATGAACCTTCTTGGCAATTGTATAAGAAAAAGACTTATTCTCCACAATTTCCAGATGCTTATACTGAAGAGGAACACTTCTATATCTATGATTTAATCAATGATATACAGTACATACCGAGTTTTGATCAGTTGGATGACAATTTTGACTTACTTTATAAAGTCTATCAAAAAGGATTGCGCAACTTAGAAATGGAGCGCAGGATAACAACTAAAGCACCAGGACAATCTCCAAAAACAACTACAGATTACTATGTTTATGAAGCAGGCTGGGAAAACACCACAGGTAGCTGGGCAGGATATACAACTATTGGTATGACTGAGCAAACACTGTATGCTAATAACCATCCATGTCCTAATCCTCCAAGTACAACTGTTCCGCCACTTTGTATATTATCCCAGTATCCAAATTTGGATCAACAGCATGGTTCAACATTATGCTTATCTCAGACAGTACCTGAAGGTTATATATACTGCCCATGTACTGCACCTACCGCATCAACAACGGGAATGGTTACTACAGATGATATAATGGAAAATAGAATTTGGCTGCGTTCTACTCATACAAGTACGGTATCTACATATCCAACTAATCCTTTATCATACGATGTATCAAATGATTTTGAGCCAATTTTTGATGTAGATGTTATCAAGACTTATCAAGTCAATTCTAGGACTCCAATGGGATGGGTATATGAAGAAGAAAATGAAAAAGGATTAGTCACTAGATACGACTATGTTCCTTCTACAATGATTACTTTTTACTATTGTGATAATTATACAGAGCGTACTAAAATAATTTATGGTAGTGAAAACTTTGGACATATTTCTAAAATAACCGTAGGTCTTGGGACAACAGAACCACTCATTACGAATTATACTTATAATTCTAATGGAACAATAGCTACCGTGACTGATCAAAACGGAATAGTATTATCCTATGATTATGATGAGTATAACAGAATGTCTAAAGCATACCGAAATGGTGATTTACTAGCGGAGTCGAACTATAGTAAATGGGATAACGATAATAGTTTATCTACTCCAACAACCTTTGAGCAGCGTACCATGCAAAATTATGTTGAAACTATTCAATACAATGATTTGACAGGTAGTAACTTTGCTGCTACTCGTGCATTTGTTGATCCATTAGGAAGAAATACGATCAGTGCAGGACATATCGCTAGTGCTCCAAATGATTTGGTCGTTTCTGCTTACACTGTGTTTGATAGTTGGAATAGACCTATCCATCACTATAAGCCGTTTACACTAACAACGACTAGCGGCTTCAATAGTTTAGACTATAATACACCACAAAGTAATACCAGCAGTAGTTCTCCTAAGACCACGCAAGTGTATGAAGATAATCCTCGTTCACGCGTTCTTAAAACTGCTAAACATGGTATTGATATTACCAGTAGTCATATTATCGAGACAAACTTCTGTATCCTTGACGGACAAGAATTAAAGACAGAACTAAGTCTTTCTAATGCTATCATGTCAGATTGGATACAAGATGCTTATTCATCAGTCGGACGGGTTACCAACAAGTTCCTAAAATCAACTATTACAGATGAAGATGGTAAACAGATCTTAGAATATGCGAATGCTATAGGTCAAAAGATAGCCACTTTACGAAATGATGGAACGAATGATTTATTGACATTATTCTACTATGATAGTCAAGGTCAGTTGATTAAAGTCACCAATCCAAAAAATCAATCTAGTTATTATTTCTATAATGATATAGGACAACTGTATAAAAAACAAACGGTTGATGGAGGGACTACACGCTACATTTACAACAAAAGCGGACAAATCACTTACGAACAAGATGCAGAAGGTGCCGCAGATGGCTACTATCGTAAATGGGAATTTGATATAATGGGTCGCAATACTAGACAATCAAGAGTCCTTTACAGTAACAACCCGTTTGCTAGTTTCTCTAAAATAAATAGCTTAGATTGGGAAAATCCCATTTTACAAGCAAGTAGTGTTGATGAGGAAATAGACGAAAAGCGCTGGTACTATGGAAATAATTTCAATAAGACACATAACTCCATTTTACCACAAGCTAAAACATACCTACAGTATAGTTTAACAGGACATCTAGGATTACCCACACATACCATCAGTTACAACCTTGAAGGAAATCCTGTAGAATATAAATTCTACAGTTACAACACCGAAGGTCAACTTAAATGGGAAATTAATCAATTCAACCAAAATGGTATAGCTGCTGCACAACCTGGTCTGATGGTTCGAATTGATTATCCAGAATATAGTTTACAAGGTCAATTAAAAACGCAAAATATTGACTTAGATGGAAACAGTACGTTTGATTTTCAATATCACTACGTCTATGACCAATGGTCAAGAATGAAAGAAATCTACATTTCATACGATGATCAAAAAGCCAATGGCTATAAAGTAGCTTCTTTCAATTATGACGATGCATTAGGATTAGTCACAGAGTTAAATTACTACGATAGCGAAAGTGCCTCTTGCAAAAATCAACCTATTGACCAAATCACTTATAGCTATGATATTAGAGATCGACTAACACAAATTCAGTCCACACTATTCGATTGGTCGATGTACTACGATGCCAATAATATGAGTGGAACACCAACTCAACAAAACTGGAACGGAAATATCAATGCCACCAGAGCGAACTATAAGCTCAGTGGAGCAGGTGTTACAATCACCAATAGCGGCAGTATATCGAACTTTACAGACGCTTACACGGATTATATATACACCTATGACGGTGTAAATAGACTAGTAGCCGCAGATGCCGCCATTCATAATTTACCATATACTAATGGCTCAGTTGGAGACGTTTCTTACAGTTATGATCAAATCGGTAATTTACTTAGTCTAACACGCACAGACTTAACCGAGACGTTAAACTATAACTATCAGTACCAAAGTCTGACTAATAAGATGATCAATTTGTTAGTTTCTAAACAAATTGGTACAACAATGACGATCGCTGGAAATCATACGTACAACTATGACAATAACGGCAATTTGACCTACGATGCTAAAAGAGATGTCAATGTATCCGCTTATGGTAGAGCCAATTTACCTTGGCAGCTATCTACAACTACTGAGAATATTGATTATCTCTATGATGTAAATGATTTAAGGATTTACAAAAGAAATGCTCCCAAAGGTAAAGGTGGTACTTCCAATGTAGAATGGTACTTACGAGCAGGCAGTAAAGAAATCGCAGTCTATGATGTCAATTCAGGAAAACTTACTTGGTATGTACATGGTAGCGAACGCCTCGCAAAACTAAAACACCAACTGAGCGGCGATCGTAGAGCAATCATTGGTGGTGCTTTTGCAGACGTGAATAATGATTACGAAAGTGTTGATGAAGGAAGGAAAGAAGAATTAGGTAGAACTGTAAAAACAGATAGTGAAGGTGAAAAATACCTAGAACTACCTAATAAATTACTCAGTGTAACCTATGCAGACGGTACCTCAGGCTATCTATTGGAAAGTAGAACTGGAGAAATAACAGACAGCTATACCATTGACTCTGAACTAGATCTGGTAGAGCCTAGTCAACAGTTACTTATGACTACTACCGAAGGTGAAGTCATCACAATTGGTCTAGATGAGTTACTTGGTGTATTAGATGAACTATCGGCTGGTGGACATCTAAGTGGTTACGATCCATTTTTTGTTCCAATGACACTACCAACTGCTCCACCTACTCCTGATTTAGTATTCTATATCTATGACCATCTAGGTAATACACGTGTAACTTATTCCACAGCAGTCTCTTGTAGCGCTTCAGTAAGTTATACCGTAGAAGCCGTAGTCGATTACTACCCTTACGGAAAAATCCTGCGCGAATACCACAATAGTGAGCGAGAAAAGTATCTGACTACACAACATGAGCGAGATGCAGAAACAGGGTTGGACTATCGTGGTGCTAGGTTTTATGATGCGGATTTGGGAAGGTTTTTAAGTCTTGATCCATTGGCTGCTGATTTTCCTGATTGGAGTGATTATAATTATGTGTTGGGTAATCCGCTAAGATATATTGATAGAGATGGACGTTCACCAGACGATATAATTTTGAAAGGTAAAAATGGTTCTAGTGTAACAATAAAGACTGATTTAATAGATACAGAAGTAGATGCCAGTTCATATATTGGAGATTTAGAAGGAAATTATGAATTAGAAGGAGATGAGTATGTTGAGTTAGCATTAGATATAGTAGGAACTGTAGATCCTTCTCCTATAACAGATGGAATTGCTGCTGTGTACTATTACAATAAAGGTGATGGCTGGAATTCTGCTATAAGTGGTCTAGGTGTTATACCTGGTTTGGGAGATGTTGCAAAATTATCGAGGGCTAATAAACATAAAAAGACGCTAACTAAATTGATAGATTGTCTAACTTGTTTTTCTGGTAGTACTTTAGTTCTCACGGAACATGGAGCCAAAGAGATTCAGGATGTAGAAATAGGAGAACTGGTTTGGGCGTATAATGAAGAAACAGGTGATATTGCTTTGAAGGAAGTTACCATGACTCATAACTTGATTAGAGATAGTCTGTACCATGTATATTTGAGTAGTGGCGAGATTATTGAAGCAACACCTAATCATCCATTTTTTGTGCATGGTACTTGGTTTCAAGTTAGAGATTTACAAACTGGAGATACTCTTAAAACATATTCTAGTTTAGACGATTGGATCGTAGTAGACTCTTTAGTATTGCAACTAGGGCAATTTACAGTTTATAATTTTACAGTTGCTGATTATCATACTTACTATGTTGGACAAGGTGAGGTACTTGTACATAATTGTGGAGGAAAGAAGAATACTGCTAAAAAAGCATTTAGAGATAAAGAACCTCCAAGTCCCGCATTAAAAGATAATCCTTACAGTCCTAGAGAAGTTAATAAGAGACAATCTGAAAGAAGACGAGAGGCAGGCGTAAGCCCAGATCCTAATGTGCCTCTTCCCGATAGAGGTGCTGGAAAGAATATAAAAAAAGGAGTTCATACCTCTGAGGGTAAAAATAGGCATAGTACAGGAGAAAGAAACGTTGCTTCAAAAGAGGAACATAGTAGAAATGCCAAAGGAAATAGACCTGTAAAAGGAGGAAGAGGTCCTAGATAATAGAAAATACTGTTAAGTAGATTACCATAATTGTCGATTTATATTTAAGATATAGTATAATTATTTGATAAACAATAACTTAGTGATTATGTTAGTTTAATAGCAGCTATTTCTCATGTAGTATTTTTAATCTCTCTTAACCTCTTCAAAGGTGAAGAAATCCATATCATTTCCCTCCTTTGAAGGGATTAAGGGAGGTTTTAGAGCAAAAATTAAAGAAAATACCAACTTTATAACTCGCATGAGAAACTACTGGTTTAACAATTATTATCAAAGTAAATATATGAACCTACTTAATAACGAATTATATAATTCGTTATTAACAGAAACAATGTTAATGAATATAACAATTAATTCTAATGATGGATGGCAAAAGGTCATCATTGAAGTGAAATCTGAAATAGTCATAGATGATAAAACTTATTTTCTAACAAATATGGTATTTCAGTCACAATACTGGGATAAAGTAGATTTGGTAAACAAAAACCAATTTAATG
>CAYLSF010000180.1:0-9342 GCA_964385675.1 uncultured Saprospiraceae bacterium | reverse complement strand
AATTATGTTTAAAAGATGGAGAACTAGAATACATATCCAGAGCAGAACTAAAACCTATGGTCAGTCTATATGGACAAACTGTTTCATTGGATAAGTTGAGTAGTGGAAACCTTTATTTAGTACAACGGATGATTGATTTATTAGGAAAGATGTATGCCATTACAATGCAAAATAAAAAGCCGATTGAGGAATTATGTAATGTACGAGGAGTTTTGTTAATAGATGAAGCTGAAAATCAATTGCACCCCAAATGGCAAAAAACATTGATAGCTAACATTCAAAGCATTTTTCCAAATCTTCAAATTATCTTAACCACACATTCACCTTTTATTGTGGCATCTGTTGAAAATGCTCGAATATTTGTTTGTGAATCAAAAGTTGATCACTGTGTGATTAAAGATGAAACAGCGAACTATTCTAGCAAGCCGATTGAAGATATTTTGATGTCTCCATTATTTGGACATACCCCTGCCTTTAATCAACGAATTACAGATTTATTAGCAAAACGAAAAATGGCTATTCGACAAAAGGACTTTCAAACTAAAGAAAAAATTGAGCAAGATTTGCAACGGATTAATCCACAATACTTTGCTTATTTTGATATTGATAAAATGTTAGAAGCTTTAAAACCTGTGTAAGTTATCCCCAAAAGATAGTTATTAATGAGATATATTAAAAGATTGCCTAAACCCGATATTTTAGAACGGAAGGAAAAAATTTGGTTGGAAAAGTTTTTAGCTAGTGGAAACAAAAGACCAAACAATAAACAATACGGACATGCTGAAATTATAGAAACACTTTCTGTAATGAGTTATTCTAAATGTTTTTATTGTGAAAGTAAATTGATTGAAAACAAACAAGTTGATCATTATCAGGAGGTCAATGAAGATAAAACACTAGCTTTTAATTGGGAAAATCTGTTTTTAACCTGTAAGTGTAATCAAAAAAAGCTTTCTAATCAAAAAATCCCAAATGAAGCCACACTTAATCCCTGTATTGATTCAGATGAGGAAATAGCAAAGCATTTGACTTTTCATGGTGAGCAAATCGTTGGGAAGACTGAAAAAGGAGATTTGACTATTCAGAAATATAAGTTGAATAGAGAGGAATTAGATAGTCCCAGAAAAACCAGTATAATTAAATTCTTTAAGCAATTAATTGAATTACAGAAAAATGCCATGCAGGAAAAAAGAACTAAACTTTCAGATAAAGAAATAAATATTTTGAGACAGTTTGCGAGTAAAGAAAAGCCCTTTTCCCTCATGTTCAAAATATTACTTACTGAGAAAGGCTTCTTATAAAAAAGTGCCTAAGCCAAAAGCCTAAGCACTTTCCCATTCTACTTAAAAAATATAGCCTACTGCACCACTAAAGTATCCCGATGTGTAACGGCATCTTCTTGTATAAATTCAAAGAAGTACGTCCCCGTGCTTGTAGGTCTAAAGTTTAAGGTCTGCTCTCTACGCTCGATGGCTTGTGTACAGATACAACCGACATAAGAAGCGTCAACTTCTATCGTTACTGTATTGCCAATTAATTCCAAGGTAGAACCACCATAATCACCGCATCCGTTAATAACATCAAAGGCTACAGTAATATCTACAACTTCATTAACAGTAGTCGTATCCACCATCTCAGAAGCGACTACAGCAGCAGCTTCAATGCGGTTACAGTCATCCGTATCATCACAGCTCATAAACGTGGTTAAACCTAATGCAAATAGCATGAACAAACTTAAATTTTTCATAGTTTTTTAGATTTTGAGTTTTAATGTAATTAATTTGTTATCAATGTTTTGTATGCTAAAAACGTATAAGCATAGCCCAAACGATGCTTCTAAAAATGTATTACCTGTTGAATGTGGAATCTTACTGTATGTAGTAAGAAAATTGAAGGATTAACGTTTTTGAAGAAGGTTAAATTCGCCTATTCTAAAGTCTTTATTTTCACAGATATTCTATTTCCACTTATCGGAAAAATCTGCCCTCTCAATGGATAAAGGTGGTGGTCTTCTTAATTCTTACGAGTATTGTGATAAATTAAAAACAATGATTCTTTGAAGAATATCGTGAAAGAAAGTCATCAGGTGAGTCAAAGGTTAAAACTATCACCTTATACATCAAGACTTTGGTGATTTAGAACAACTCACCCGGTGACTATCATGCTTTTAATAAAAGAACCAAAACTAGAAAATCATGAAAACCAGATTCTTTTTATATTCCGTACTCGTTACGTTTTTATTTTATAGTGCTTGCGATAATGAAGTCGTCGCTCCTGCCGATTGTTCGATGACTGCCAATACTATGGAACAATCGACTAACATCGAAATAGAAACCATGCGACAAGCGATGATGGCGTTTAGGAATTCTTTGTCCGAAGAATTACGCAATCAAGGCACCGTCTGCCTAGACAATGCTAGAGTTTATACTTGGCACAACACACCGATGGCAGTTACGCCGAGAGATGGGATTACTTATGGTGATCTAAACACCACTCAGTTGAATCTTTTTAAAGATTTAATGCAATTGTTTTTGAGTGCAGAAGGCTATCAGAAAGTCAATGAAATTACCACATTAGCGGAAGGCTTTTTAGCGGATATTGACGACTTTTGGAATACCAGTCACTATTCGATTGATATGTTTGGTGATCCAGAAAATAGTGGGTCATGGGGTTTTCAGTTGGATGGACATCATTGTGTCGTAAATTTTTTAGTACATGGCGATCAAGTTTCTATGGTACCTGCTTTCTTAGGAGGAGAACCCATTAAAGAAACCTACAATGGTATTGCATTTGATATTTTTAAAGATGAACGAGATCTAGCCTTAGTCTTATACAATGGATTTACCAATATTGAAAATACAGCGGCTGTATCAACAGGCAGTAGTGCAACAATGGTGGTAGGTCCTGCATCAGATGGAGAAGATCCAGATCCTTATCGGGGCAATTATGATTATTCGGGGTTTACCAATGGTTTAAAGTACTCCGATATGTCCACAACGACTCAGGCGAATTTGATTCTTTTGATGAAAGAATATGTATATAACCTCAATACGACCTTTGCAGATATTTGGTGGGCAGATATTATGAATAATATTGAGGATACCTATTTTGTATGGTTGGATAATGTAAACACCCCTACTGCAACTTCACAGTTTTACTACCGTATCTATAACCCATATCTTTGGGTGGAATACAATATGGAACCGCCTGTTGGCGATGGTATCGAAATTTGGAATCATGCCCATACCATCACCCGTATTCCTAATAATCCATCTACTACAAATGGTGGGGACTACGGTATTTTTGCAAAAATTATTAACGATGGTGGCGTTAGAACGCTTTATGAACATTATATGAAAGCAGATCATCATAAGGATAGTGCATTACCTTTTGATTATAAAGTTAAAATGCCTCATCATCATAAGCACGATCATAACCATCATCATGGTCATCATCATACTCATCATCATGGATAGATAGGACGTAATCAAAATAAGGGAAGTATCAGATAATTTAACCTTATCTGATACTTCCTTTATTAAAATCCTAGATACTATCAATCATATTGCTCTAAGTATGTAAATTTACAAGAAACAAGCAATCAACACTTACATGAGGGTACATACTATTATACATTTTGTTTATTTCGGATTTCGGATATATGATTTCGGAACGAATTTTACCGAAATGTATAGTAGTATAATGAGGGTATTTTTAATCACGATACTTACAGTTTTCACCTTTCATCTAGCTGCACAACACAGCTATTTACCCTCTGTAAAAACGCTAACGACAAATGATGGTTTATCCAGTAATAACGTGCATGCCATACACAAAGACCAAAGGGGATTTATTTGGATAGGAACAGAGTATGGGCTTGATCGCTATGATGGACAAGAGTTTGATTTCTTTTCAAAAGATAATCAAGAACACATGACCATCGAAGCCGTGCATAATATTATTAGTGATGGTCATCGACACCTTTGGATTTTAAAGAATCATGAAAAATACAATTATGATTATTCTTCTTGTGAATTGAATATCTTTGATATTTATACGAGTCAAGCAGTTGATATTCAGACTTATTTTAAAGAAGAATTACCATTTGACCCAAAAGATATTAGTCTATTACAGCAAGTAGATGAGGCAACTATTTTTATCCGAATTGGTCTAGCTCAAAAAGGATTTTTTTATACTAGAACAGGTGGTTTTCAAAGCTATACTGTTCCTCATCCTATTGAATATGTAAGGGCAATTCATAAACTGTCCAATAAAGAATTTCTGATTGCGGGTTATGTCAATGAAACTCAAATCTCTCATGTTTATAAAACCACAAATGATGGTACTATCATAGAAAAAGTTAAGCCTGCTGAACTAGAAATTACATCTAACAATCAAACTCAACTGTATAATGCTATCGGTTTTTGGTCTTTACCAGCGTATGAGCATTTTAACAATAGACTTAATCTTACCTCCTTGACATTACTCACAAAACCGCTTTATCAAATTCATTATAACAAAACGGAAGAACTCTATTGGCTAAGATTAGATAATGACATTAAGGTTATCAATCAAAATAGGGAGGTTGTTTATCAGTTTCCTTATGAGACGCTCGCAACAAATATCAAAATGCTTCCAATTCTATTTGATGGAGAAAAAACGTGGTTTAGCGATCGGACGAATGGTATAAAAATCATTACCCTCCAGCCCAATCATTTTAATAATATCATTCCTTTTGATAATACGGCTGGCAATTCCATGCGTGGTCTTTACCTAGATAACGAAAATCAGACCTGGTTTTCTACCATGACGACCATTGGTAAACAAGATAAAAATGGTCAAAAAACTATTTTTAGTGATAGTAATTGGTTCACAACATTTTTGGAAGATAAAGCAGGTAATATTTGGAGAGGAGGGGTTAATGAATTGTGTAAACACAACCTTTCTTCCAATACTACTCAATGCTATCGTTCAACCTCAGATTTTGACTTTGGGTTTTATTGGTCTATTTACGAAGTAAACAATGGAGATTTATGGATAAGTCGAGATGATACGATTATTGTGTTTAATCCAACAACAGAGCGTTTTCAAACACCTATCATTCTAAAAGAAAATATTCAGGCAGGGTTTCATATTTATGCAATACAAACATCGATTATAGATTCCAATAAAGTTTGGATTTGTACGAGTCAAGGTTTATTTCTTAGTGACCTAAAGGGCAATATCATTGCTACTTATGGTAAAGCACAAGAAGAGGATACTTATTTTCCTGCCAATAATTTCCACCATATCTATCAAGAACGTCCCGATAGCAATCGGGAGGAAATAATTTGGCTAGCAACGGGGGATGGAGGGTTGATACGATGGACGGTGGACGGTAAACGGTTAACGGAAAAAGAACAAGAAAACCGTCCACCGTTAAATTACCATCAATATACTATTTCTAATGGTTTATCTTCTAACTCGCTTCATGCTGTATATGAAGACGATGATAATTATTTGTGGATAAGTAGTGATAATGGTTTGATGCAATTCGATAAAAAAAATGAGCAAATCACGAAGTATTTTAAAAGTAATGGTACCGTAGAAAATGAGTTCAATCGGGTATCGCATCATCAAGCTGCAGATGGCACTTTACTTTTTGGAACAATCAATGGTTGGACTTCTTTTCATCCAAAAAATTATGCAAACACTAGAGAAAAAACCAAAGCTCCTAAATTGACCTTTAAAGTTTTCCAACAGTTTTCCAATCAACAATCTAGCTTGGTGGAGTTAACGAATACACTTTTAAAAAATCCTACGATAACGTTGCATCCTGGCGATCGTTTTTTTAATATTCACTTAGCATTATTGGATTTTTATAATGGTCAAAACTCAACCTTTAGCTATCGGGTAAAAGGCGTCTATGATTGGCAGGCTTCAAAAAATCCAAGGTTAAATTTTAGTAGTTTACCTTATGGAACACATACTTTAGAGATCAAAGCTCAAAACGGAAATGGAAAACAAGCTGCTAATCGTTTGGCGTTTACCGTTCAAGTGATGCGACCATTTTATTTGCGTTGGTGGTTTATTCTATTGGTTTTAAGTGCAATAGGAGCAAGTTTATTCTTCTTTATCAAATGGCGAACAGAACAACTGTTGATAGCTCAAGAAACCGCTCAATTGCGAAATTTGGATAAGTTAAAAACTAAGTTTTTTGCTAATATTTCACATGAATTACGTACACCAATTACGCTAATCTTAGCCCCTTTAGGTCAAATTTTAAAAAAAGAAGAACTATCCAATAAAGATTTACCAAGTTTAGGTAAAATCCATCAAAATGGTCAAAATTTACTCAATCTTGTCAATGAAATACTCGACCTTTCCAAATTAGAAGCTGATAAATTGGAACTAGTTCCTTCCCCTACTTCCGTTCATCAATTTTTCCAGCGTACTGCTGCTCAATTTGATAGTGCTGCTAACGTCAAAAATATTAATTATCAATTCACTTCTACTGTACCGAAAGATTTAAAGATTGAATTAGACCAACAGAAAATGGAGAAAATTATCAATAATCTCCTATCCAATGCTGTTAAATTCACGCCTAAAAACGGTGAGGTGCAACTTAATCTTAAAGCGATGAATCAAAAACTTTGGATAACGGTCAAAGACAGCGGCAGAGGGATTCCGCATGAAGATATACCCTATATTTTTGATAGATATTTTCAATCTAAATCGAATAGTCCCGATAGCTATCGGGATGAAGGGGGTACAGGAATCGGGTTAGCCCTTACGAAGGAATTAGTGGAATTAATGGATGGACGAATTACAGTACAGTCAAAAATCACTAATGGAACAACTTTTAATATCAAAATGCCATATCAGTTGGCAACAAGTGAAAACAATAACTCAAAATTAGTAGTTAGTGACGCTAATACTAATGATAAAAGTTTACTAAACCTTGAAGGTTTAGTAAATTTAAAAGCACAAGAGAGTCAAAGTATCTCAACCGAAAAAGATACCATCCTCTTAGTTGAAGATAATCCTTCCTTACAAGAATTTATTTATTCTATTTTAACCCCTTATTACAATGTAGTGATAGCAGGAAATGGCATTGAAGCACTAAAAAAACTAGCAACTGATAACTCGCAACCTGCAACTCGTAACCCACAACTCATCCTCTCAGACGTAATGATGCCCGAAATGGATGGATTTACCTTACTTGAAAAAGTGAAGGCATCAGAGGAATTTTGTTCTATTCCATTTATTTTACTCACGGCTAGAGCAGACATTCAAGACAAATTACATGGATTACGAATAGGCGTAGATGATTATATGACTAAGCCTTTTGAGGTAGAGGAACTCTTATTAAGAATTAGAAATCTCATTGCGAATAGTAAGAATAGAAGTTCCGAGTTACCAATTCAAAACGACATACCCCCTAAAGACCAAGAACGATTAAAAATAGAACAGATAACAGACAATCCCGAAGCTTCGGGACAACTAGTAACAGGTAACTCGCAACCCGAAACCTGTCTGCCGAACAGGCAGGCTCGCAACCCGAAACCCGCTTCTCCCACCAAAACAGAATTAGAATTTTTAGCACAAGCAGAAGCTATTGTAAAGCGAGAAATTAAAAATCGTCAATTTACGGTAGAAGATTTAGCAAGTGAACTTTATGTGAGTAAACGACAACTGGCTAGAAAAATCAAAAAAACAACTGGCTTGCCACCTGGTAAGTATCTCCGTGAAATCAAACTTCATGAAGCCAAACGGATGCTAGAAACAACCGATGTATATACCATAACCGAAGTCTGTGTAGCCATTGGCTTGGATAATGTAACGCATTTTTCTAAGTCTTTTGAAGAACGCTTTGGTAAAAAAGTACAAGCGTATTTGGTGGATTAATTCATTTTTACGGTAAACGGTAGACGGATAAACTAAATGGGGTTTCAAAAATAAAGATAAAATTTACCCCGATTTTTTAACCACAACGTGGTTGCACATAAGTAACCACAGGTGTAACCTGTGGTGAATAGACGACGGCTTCCCAACACTAGAAGTGTTGAACTAAAACCCTAAACCGAATAGTTCAACTACGTTGTAGTTGGATATAGCTTACCTTTCCTGCCATAGGTTTCAATCTATGGTTATTCATATAAAACCACTACGTGGTTATTTAAATCAAAAAGTAACACAACTATTGAACGAACGCTCAATCCTTTATCATTTCAATAGTTTAAAAATGAGTTTTATTTTAGCCTCATCGAACCAACACCACTTGCTTCGTTTCTAATACTTCAATTTTTCCATTGGCTAATTCTTGAAATAAGGTAACTAGATAAATACCATTAGGTAAAGGACTGCCCGATTGATTTGCACCATTCCAATCATAAGAAGAAGGAAGATTGATTTCGCTAAAAACGGCTTGTCCAAGGGTATTAAAAATGGTTAGTAGAGGTTTGTCATAAGGATGCTGAATCATTACGGAATTAGAGAAAGGATTAGGACTCAAAATCATTTCGGTTTGCTCAACAGGTGGTTCAATGATAATAATAGAGCCTCCTTCATTATTGGCAGCAGGTGAAATAGAATCCAATACAACAAATTCACCTGTCCCATTCGGTAAGCGACCATAGGATGTATCCGTAGTTTGGGCAGGATAATCAATGACATCTAAAGGAGCAAATCCATTTGCAGCATTACTATAAATACCAATGTGTTCCCCTGCTTTTTTGAGTTTGAAATTCGCATGAGCGTCGCCTTGTGAACCATCTTCATCCGCCCAAATGACTAAGTAAGTGTCTGGATCAAGGGTCAAATTTGGAAGTTGCCATTTGGTAGGATTACTAGCATTATCCGATAAAAATTTATCCCCTAAATAAATTGGTTCGTTATCCGCATTATATAACTCAATCCAATCATCATATTCGCCTGCATTATCAGCATAAGCCGCCTGATTGCTTGCCATAAATTCATTAATGACCAGTTGAGGTAAATCAGGGTTATAATAAAAAGATAAGTCCTCACATCTAGGCAATCGACTGGTCTGATTTTGATTATCGGTAGCAGTAACGTAATATTCAATATTACCCGAACTCGTAGAAATATTATAATTCCCACCATAAATACCATCATTAGCGGATTCATCATTATGATTGCCATCGTCATAAAGTGAAAATTCGGTAAATATTCCCCCGGCTTCACTTACCCACCCTTTTACAACTACATTGGATTGGTCATCAAGCATTTTGACAGTTAATTGAAGATTTTGATTTTCAATAGAAACAAAGGTCTCTAAATTCGACAGCACAGGAACAATATCATTTGATACGAGTTGATTTAAAGCAGATTGTCGTCTTG
>CAYLSF010000179.1:0-9366 GCA_964385675.1 uncultured Saprospiraceae bacterium | reverse complement strand
ATTTTTTAAATTATTAAAATATAGAAAACAGGATGTTATATTTTATATCAATACCTTATTGCCTTTTGGGGCAGGATTAGCAGGAAAATTATTAGGAAAAAAGGTAGTGTATCATATTCATGAGACCTCTGTAAAGCCGCCTATTTTTAAGCAATTTCTGAAAGGGATGGCGAATCGGAATGCAGATGCAGCGATTTATGTATCGAATGATTTGATGGAAAAAGAAAAATTGCCCGATGTTGTTGGAAAAGTGGTATATAATGGATTGTCACAAGATTTTATAGCGAAGTCAAGTTTGCCGGCTCAATTTGATAGGACAGAACCGCCTTTTACGGTATTGATGCTTTGCTCTTTAAAAGACTATAAAGGGGTACGAGAATTTATACAATTAGCTGAACGGCTGCCTCAATATCAATTTGATTTGGTGATGAATGCGACAGACTCGGAGATAGAGCACTACTTTGGAGAGCGACCAAATTTTGTTAATTTAACATTATATTCGACTCAACGCAATGTCCATCCTTTTTATCAAAAGGCGAATGTATTACTTAATCTCTCCAATCCTGAAACATGGGTAGAGACCTTTGGAATGACGATTTTAGAAGCCATGCATTATGGAATGCCTTGTATTGTACCGCCTGTAGGAGGGCCGATTGAGTTGATTGATGATGGGGTGCAAGGCTATCAATCTGACCAAAGAGACTTGAATAAAATTGCACAGCAAATTCAAGCGTTGGCAGAAAATACTGTGTTATACGAGAAGATGGCAAAAGCAGCAAAAGAAAAATCTAAATTCTTTTCCGTGGAAAATATGAAAGTAGGAGCGATTGAAACGGTAGAAGCTGTAGGCAGTAAGTAGTGTTCAAATATTACTTATTGCAAACTCCCTACTAAAATTTATTCAATCTGAAACAAAATCCTATTTTGGGAAAATTCTTGTTGATTTTGTTTTTTATAACTCCTTGATAATTAGCCTTAAATTCAATTGGTATAACCCTTGTTTTTTGAATGAGTATGAAAAGTAAAGTAACATATCATTTTTTCTTAGAAGCCATTAATGGTGACTTTTGGATGGAGACCAGTCCAAATAGCATAAATCAGACAGTTTTTGAAGCAACATTACCTTCAAAAGAACGTATTTTATCCAGTCACAATATTGGATTTAATTTTAAAATTAGAGAAGTAGGTGTATGTACTTTCGATTTTTGAAAGACTATACCTACCTTCCTTAAGAACTACGAAAGAATACACAGGTTTACTATCAAAAATTAAATTACCATTAACTATAAATCTATCAAAATAAGGTAATAATGAAGAAATTTACACTCGGACTGATTGTATTTACCCTTTTAATTTGCAATTTTTCCAAACTCAACGCACAAAATATTTCTTTTGCCACCTCTGTTTTTCCAGAATTAACGGTATGTGCAGAAGCACAAGAGTTTACGGTAGAAATAACAAATGACACCTCTATTGCACTTACAGGGATGGCGACAGTCATTGATTTTCCTGTAGGCATTGAGTATGTAGCAGGTAGTGTGGTAGAAACTACACCGAATTCTACTTATGGCGTAGTCGAGCAGAGCATTTCTAATTTATCCTCTGTTGTTTTTGCATTTAATAGCTTACCTGCGGATAGTACTGTAACTTTTAAATTTAATGTAAGAGCAGGGTTTGGTGCAATAGCTACACAGCAATCAGGGGTGATTTTTAGAAATACGGTTACCGTAAATTATAATGGAGGTTCTTCTAACACACAGACTGATCCTTACAATATTCTATTTGGAGCTTTATCAATTACGGCTGTAGATAAGATGGTTCAGAATGTTTTTGTAGGTGGAATCTTCACAAGAGAGATAACCGTAGTGAATGGTGGTTTTGGTAGAATCAATTCTTTTACCTTAAAAGATATTTATGATAGCAATCTATTAGAATTATTAGGAACGGATGTGGGCGTACTGAATGGTAACAAAGATGAAATTACGGTTTCTACTACGGATTTTAATAGTGTAGGAAATGGTGATGATTGGTTTGATTTAAATGAATCTATCAAAATAACAGAAACGATATATGTGCCAGGTTGTAGTGATTTACAATCTGAGTTGTACGTATTTTGGGGCTGTGATAATCAAACAACCATTTCAAATAAGAAATTTCCATTTACCAATGTTTCTTTATATGCTCCAAATATCAAAGCAACAGCGATTCCTTCTTTTAATACCTGCTTAGATATTAACACACCTGACGAGCAAGCGGTGATGTTAATCAATTCCGGTTCTGGACCAGCGAATGATTTACAATTTACGGTTCAACAAACTAAGGATAATGGATATGATCAAGGCGTTTTCTCTAGAATAGAACCGAGTAGTTTTACATATCAAACAGGGCTTTATGGTAGCGAAACAGCAATTACACCAACTTCTACCAATAATACAACAAACACAGGGGCTTTAGCTTGTTTGGGTGCAAGTGCAAAAGGTAAAGCAATTTTGGATTTACCCGTCATTCAACCTGGTGATACTTTAATTATCAAGTGGGATAGTTATACTTGTGATAATATTACAGAATGTGGTCGTGTAGATTTGATTGGTTGGGATTACAAAGTGACGTACACGGATATGTGTAATAGTAAAACATACACTAAAAATAATCAAACAGGTCAAGTACCACAGCGTAAAAGCTTTGGTATTTTCGCAGAGTTTCCATCTGATATGACCGATGGTCAGACCGAAGAGTTTAGCTTTAGATTGACGAGTACATTATTTGAAATGCCCGAAGGGACAGATGCACATTTTAGTGTGAAATTTGATATTCCTCAAGGACTAGTATGGAGCGGTAATAATAGTGATTTAGAATATGTCGGAAATAATACGACTTGGTCTCCTTCTTTAGTGAATTATGACAATGTCACTAGACGATTAGAAGCACATTATCGTTTACCTGAACCATTTAGCTTATTAAATTCTGAATTTCATTTAGATTTGGCAGCAGATTGTAGTCAATTAGGTGGTTCTACTACGGTAGGAGTAGATATGCAGTTGTTTTATGAAATGGATAGCACTTGTATTCCTGCTTCTGAAATTCCATTGACTTGTTTAACTTCAACGACAACGTTGATTCACTGTCCTGGAGGAAATTGCGTAGGTATGGGCTTTAATGGCTTTGATGTCGCTCGTACAAGTTTTGGTTCACCTGATAATGATTTAGATGGTAAAGCAGATGCATCGGGTTCCTTGAATGCTTCCTTAATTAAGGATAATCGTGTGATGGCAGGAGATACTTTTGCTACAACCTTTAATGGAACGATACATACGAATGGAACTTTTCCAAATTGGCAATATGCTTATGCGACATCAAGCATACCAAATGGTAATGAAGTAACCTTAATGGGGGCTACTTTAACCGTTGTGAAAAACGTAGGCGGTGCTACATTGACTTGTAATAATGTATCTTTTACCGATGCCGTAGTGAGCGGTGAAAGAGTGGCAAACTTTGATATATCCGTAGCAACCTTACAAAGTCAAGGGTGTACTGACTTTAACGGATTTTTGTATGAAGATGGCGATCAAGTCACATTAGTTGCTAATTATGTGGTGTCTGGAAACATTGGTGCAACAGTAGAACAAATTACAATTACAAATAACGAATATTATGTAAGTGATATAGCAAATCCAGTTAATAGTGGGGACAAATATCAGTGTGATACATGGAATGGAAATTTGACTATGATTGGCTATGAATTTTCAAACTATAATACCAATAATTGGAATGTCAATAATTGTACGAGAAACGTACATCAATTTTTCCGATTTAGAATGGGAAATGGTCCAGAAACTAATAACTTATTTCCTTATGAATATAGAAGTTGGGCAAGTGTAAATCAAGTCAGAATAGAAGTGCCAAGTGGATACACGGTTACCAATGGACGTTTTTATCAAAATAGAACGCGTTATACCAATGTAGCAACTAGTCAAAATGAAAATAATTTAACGCCTGTATCTATCACTCCTACGGGGAATGGTAGTAGTTATGTTTATGATATTTCACAATTGTATGCTAATGGTGATATTTTATATAGCGATGATGGTTTTAATGGATATATGCGATTGACCGTAAAAGCGACTTGTACCAAAACTACTGGAACTAACGAAGATCTAGAGTGGTACTATACTTTTGACCGACAACCCATACTAGGAGGTGGGCAAACGACAGAGTTTGCACCTTCAACTCATGATAAAATTAGATACACTAGAGGAAATGTAACGGTATCTGCTATATTTCAAACGGTGGACGTAACAGATCCTGTTGCTAGTTGGGATATTAAGGTCAAGAATAATAATGGTGCACCTGCTGCGAATACCTTCTTAGCGTTCAATAGTCCTACTATTAATGTGGTAGAAGTATTGGATAATGGCACACCTGTTACGGTTTCTAATGGTATTTTCCAATTGGGAACAATTAATAAAAATCAAACTAAGAATTATACAGTAAGAGCGACCTATAATCAATGTAACTTAGACCAATTGGATGTATATACTGGATATGATTGTGATGGTTATCCTACGGATTTTGCATCTTTCAATTGTGGAACGAGTACCTATCCTTTGTATTTGAATCCTGAGCCCTCAGAGTTACAAGTCAGAATTGATGGAAGTTCTCCACCCAATGCTTGTGATCCAAGGGTGACTATAGAGGTGGATATGCTAAGTTCTAAGTTGGCTCATGTTAAGGATTTGTTTGTAAATGTGCAAGTTCCACCAAATGGCTCATTGACACTAGAAGCAGATAGCACAGCCGTTGACTACCCTTACAATACAGGATATGCCTCTATTGCGGAACCTTCTATTGATGGGGTAACCTATACCTTTACAGGGGCAGAGTTAGATGCAGCTATTGCAGAAGGTTTAGTAGGGATTACAAATCCTAGTGCAAATAGAATACGATTGAAGTTTAACTTGTTTATTAGTAACGATTTTCAATCGGGAGATAGAGCCATTATTTCTGTAGGCGGAAAACGTCCTTGTGGGTTAGATTTGCCAACCACTATGTTGGCTTACGACCCAAGTGCTACTTTCAATAAAGAGGAAAATGGTACAGTAGGATTAGCAGGAACAGAAAACAATTGGGCAACAGCATTTGGAGATTATGATAATGATGGAAATGTTGATCTTTTCTTGGTTAACTATGAAATAAATGGTCAAAACCAATTATATCATAACAATGGAGATGGAACATTCTCAAGAGTAACTACGGGAAGTCCCGTTACAGATATAGCGAGTTCTACATCAGCTGTTTGGGGAGATTATGACAACGATGGTGATTTAGATTTATATGTTTCTAACAATATTGGTTATAACAATTTCTTGTATAGAAATAATGGAGATGGAACATTCACAAGTATTCAAAATGATCCAATTGTAAATTATAATGGTTATTCGCACGGTGCGGCTTGGGCAGATTACGATAATGATGGATTCTTAGATATGTTTGTGGCAGACTTTTTCCCAACTCGTTTTAATAAGTTATACCATAACAATGGTGATGGAACATTTGAAGAAGTAACGACAGGTCCTTTAGTAACCGATCCTTCTTTCTCGGTAAGTTGTAGTTGGGGAGATTACGATAATGATGGGGATCAAGACTTATTTGTAGCGAATACAAATGATGAGAATAACTTCTTATATCGTAATGATGGTGGAAACTTTGTGAAAATTACAACAGGAGTTGTTGTAAACGATGGTGGTAAATCAACGGGTGCAAGTTGGGCGGATATTGATAATGACTTGGATTTGGATTTATTTGTAGCCAATGCTGGTGGTCAAAATAATTTCTTATACACCAACAATGGTGATGGTTCATTTACCAAAGTGACAACAGGAGACATTGTAAATGATGGTGGAAATTCACATGGTTCTGGTTTTGCAGATATTGATAATGATGGAGATATAGACTTATTAGTAACAAATGATGCAGGAGAAAATAACTTCTTATACTCTAATAATGGAGATGGTACATTCACTTCAATTGATAACTCCATTACACAAGATGGGGGTAAATCATTTGGTGCTGCTTGGGCGGATATTGATAATGACTACGATGTGGATTTATTTATCTCTAATCACGATGCGGAAGAAAATTTCTTATATACCAACGAAAGAGGTAAATGTGCAAACAAAGCATGTCTAACATTTGTAGGTACGAATACCAACCGCTCTGCTTATGGTACTAAAATCAAAGTCTTAGCAACTATTGATGGTACACCAACTTGGCAGATGCGTGAAATTACTTCTTTAACTGGTGGAGGTATTGGTGGACAAAGTGACCAAAGACAGTTAATTGGTATTGGTGATGCGACACAAGTAGATTCTATTATCGTAGAGTGGAATAGTGGTTTCGTACAACGCTTTGGTCCAACTACTTCTGACTCTTGTATGATTATTTTAGAAGAAGATGCTTCCAAAGTGTGTGGTAAGGTATTTTATGATAGAAATCAAAATTGTACGCAAGAAGCGGGTGAAGATGGCATTCCAAATACTACTTTGTTAGTGCAACCGGGCAATCGCCAAATTTTTACAGATGAAAATGGGGACTATGAAATCAACTTAGCACCAGGTACTTATACGATTGAGCGAGTCAATGGTAATGTTTGGGCTCAAAATTGTCCTGCTGATAATGCCTCGCTTACGGTAAATGTAATTGGAATTGGGAATGAGTTCTGTGGAAATGACTTTGCAGATACCGCAGCTTGTCAATTACCTGATTTACAAGTTGGACTAGCAACAACGTCATTAAGAGTTGGATTTGAAAGTTTATACGCCATTAGTTGTGCAAATAAGGGATCAGAAAATGCTCCAAATACCGTATTGTCGGTTGACTTTGGACCACATATTTTACCTGTATCTGCTTCTTTGCCTTGGGATACAACGACTGGAAATGTCTATACATGGAATCTTGGAACGCTGAATGCTGGAGAAGAATTTACCATCTTTGTGGAGGATACAGTCTTGATTACCGCAACTATTGGCGATGATATTACCGTAACGGCTAACCTTAATGGTGATTTAGAAGATTGTAATTCAGCAGATAATGCAGTTATAGATATTAATGAAGCTGTAGGGGCAATTGACCCGAACGATATTTTAGTATCACCTGAGGGCTTAATTCCAAATGACCAAGAGTTGACGTACAGAATTCGTTTCCAAAACGTGGGTAATGACTTAGTAAACACCGTAGTTTTACGAGATGAACTACCTGAAGAATTGGATATGACTACATTAGTAAGAGGAGTGGCAAGTCATGCATATAGATTTGAGATACAAGGGGAGCGTACTTTAGTGTGGACATTTGATAATATCAATCTACCGGATAGTACGACGAATGAACCTGAATCTCACGGTTTTGCAACCTTCCGTATCAAATTGAAAGAAGGTTTGCCTGATGGTACTGAAATTCCAAATACGGCATTAATTTTCTTTGATAATAGTGATCCGATTCAAACGAATACGGTGGTGAATACGATAGGAGAACCAGGAACGATTAAACCAGGTGATTTAGCTATCTTCCCGAATCCAATGAGTAGTTACGCTAATATTCGGATTGTACCTCGTCAAGAGACGAATATTCCAGAGGAATTGCAGCGAATCGGTGTTTATTCGATTACAGGACAATTGATGTTGAGTCGAGAAAGTCTATCGGGGAGACAATTGACGATAAATAGAGGTCAACTAGAGGCAGGTTACTATATCGTTAGAGCCGTTTCTAATAAAGGAAATATCTTCGTTGGTAAGCTAATAATACATTAGAGATTAAAATATTGAACCGATTATATAATAATTCGTGATTGTATAAACAGAATAAAAATCAGTAAAAGTGTTTACTTTTGAAAGGTAGAAAATCATATCCAAAAGAAGGACTTTCTTATAAAAATGAAATTACATTGATTGAACCGTAGAACCTGTTGCCGACAGGTTCTGTGGTTCAAAAATTCAAAATAATTTTTGTAAGAAAACCCTTCTTTCTCTTCTCTATGACAGATGTAAAAAGTCTATTTTTCAATGAACTTATGATGGATAAAATGTAAGTAATGACGAATAAATAAATTGAGTCATCACTTACATTTAATTTTCGAGTAGTATGGGGTTTCTCCAAATAGCCCAATATGCACAACATGCAAATTATTCGCTCTAAAATCCGTAAAATTGATGGAATTCATCTCAAGAAAGTTTAATTCTGCCACGAACTATTGTATAAATCTCTAATAAAAATTTATGACCACTTCCATAAAAACTTATTGAACCGTCGTGATACGAGAACTGTATGTTCGGTGGTGAGAGAGAGCTAAAGTAGGAAGACTGTTTAGCGGCCTGGTAAGACTTGGATTAAATCGTTTACTTTATACCTTACTCGATTAAAAGATTAACTATATTCAATATTGAACTCATGGGTTTTTAAATTCGCTTTTAAGGTTGCAAAATTATCTCCATTTTCCCAACGAATGTGTAAAAACTCCAAACCAGTTGATTTAAAAGTAATATTACCCAAAAAGGCTTGATGCGTATTTCTTAGTCGTATTAAATCCAGTTGTTGGGTAACAATATTGGTTTTTAAACCAGCTTCAATATCCTCTAGTGTCAAGGTAGTCCGATTAATTTCTTTATGTCCACCAACCCCTGCTTTTTCTACAGCGGCATGATCATTTTTTCCAGCAAAAATATCCAAATACCAAACTTGTGGAATACCAGGCATAAATAACTGAATCGCACGAGCTAATAGCATTTTTTGTTCGCCTTCGCCTAAGGCACTAAAATACGTTGCATTGACTTGATAGTAAGATATTTTCTTACCATCTGCCCCATATAGATTTTTAACTCGTCCACCTCTGGCTAATATTAACTCAATAATCTCTTCAATTTCTTCATCTTCCAATAATCCCTTCTGATAAATGCCATTGACGGTTTTGCCCTTTAAATCCAAAACAGGAATACCATCATGACAACCGAGCATATTGACTGTTTTTAGTCCTTTTTTTAGTATCTCGTTTGCCCAGGTTAAAAGGGCTTGATTTGTACCTTTTTCAATAGCATGAATAATCAGACCTGGTAAAAAGAAGTCATAAATAACATAACCTTCTTCTGCTACCTCATTGTGCAAATGACTACCATACTCTGCGTGTATCTCAGGTAGAAGTAACAAACCTTCTCGTTTAGCTATATCATTAATTCTAGCTAAATATTCCCAAGTACCCGGTTTGTTGAAAAAGTTAGTTTCACCTACTCGTTTATGTAAATAAGCAAAAGCATCCAATCGTAGAATTTTACAACCGTATTCTTTAACTTTAGATAATACTTTTTTGTAGAAGTCCCAAAC
>CAYLSF010000178.1:0-9394 GCA_964385675.1 uncultured Saprospiraceae bacterium | reverse complement strand
GTCAATAATGCCTTATGATCTATTAGTTCTCCACGAGCAGTATTAATCAGGTAAGACCCTTTTTTAAAGTTTAGCAGTACTTCCTCGCTGAACATCCCCTCAGTTTCTTTTTCATGTGGAACGTGTATCGTCACAACATCTGATTGCTGAACCAACTCCAATAATGATTCGCATTTTACGAGACCCGGATATTCTGAGTTCACATAAGGATCATAATAAACTACTTGCATACCAAAACTTAATGCAAATTGAGATACTTTAAAACCAAGCCGACCGAGCCCAACAATACCGATTTTCATACGCGAAAGCATACGTTTACCGCCAAATGGTCGCCTATCCCATTTACCTTCCTTTACAAAATCATATGCAGGTACAATATTTCTCGTTAATGAAAGTAGTAAGCCCCAAGTGTGTTCAGCCGTAGGCGTAATAGTATCAAGAAACTCTTTTTCATATTTTAATGTTGCTACAGCCACACCTCTCTCGCGAGCATAATCAACATCAATATGCGGATGCCCAGTAGTGTTTGAACCGATAACTTTTAAGTTGGGACATTTATCTATCTTTTCTTTACCAATGTAGTACCCTAACGGTGCCAAAATCACATCCAGCTCATTTAGTATGGCATCAGAATCCTGAGAGGGGTTGTTTAACTCGATGAAATCAAAATTTTCTTTTAAGAGTGTAAGATTTTCTTTTTGATAATTAAGAATCGAATAATAGAGTAATTTTGGTTTTTTCATAATATCCCTTTCCCGCCTATTATATTATGATGCTTCACTTGCAAGCATTGTTGCATTGTTTGTTAACTCTTTCTCTATTATTTCTATAAAATCAAGCTCTCTCGTTCTATCATCAATAATATCGAATTTAGTTTGGTCAAATTTTAATTTATGATAATTGCCATGCACATCAAAATACTTCATAGTGTATTTATGCATTTTCGTGTCGCTATAATAGCCTTTATCTTCATCAATACAATTATAAGTCGGTTTTTTTAGAAATAACCCATGCCATATACTGTTACTTCTACCTGTTATCATACCTTTCTTTACATTAGGCAAAAACAACTCTAAATTTAGATTATGGTATTCAGTTAATTCACTTAATTTTCTCACGCGTTGCATGATTTTTATATAAATAATTGCAATAGAAATACTTATAAAAAAATCTGCAATTTTACCTTTACCCAACCATGATGATATTTTTCGAGCAATTTTATCTAATACCGGATATGTAAATGATAAAATTGCTGGTTTTAAAAACAAATAAACTCTCTCATTGATAACGTGGTCGACTCGTTCATCAGCATATGTGGTTTTAATGCAATCACATCATCCTCTTCTGTTAAGTCAATTAAAGACTTAACATTTTCTAAATAATCTAGCCTGTCCTGCATGCCGCAAAAACTAAATGGGGTTGGGTTTGCCCACATATAATCAATACCTAACGATGGAATAATTGGATATTTTTTATACGGCACACCAATTTCAATAATTTGATCTTCATTAAATTTCTTATCGTCTTTTGACTCAAAGTTTTTCACCCGATAATCATAAAATCTTCTATCGACTACTAAAATTTTATCTACCCGCTTCCCATGTAGAAAATCATAATAAGAGTTCCCCATCGCCAATCCTGATAACCAGTACGTTCTCTTACTCTTTATCATCGAGTTTATCTTATTAATATTTTCCTTTGTATAATTAGATTGAGGCAAAATTTCAACATCGGCTTCTATTGGTTCAAACACAACCTCTGCACCAAGTGATTCACATAATCGTAAAAAATCATTAATCGTATTTTTAGTACGACTATAAGCTTTTGCATCTAACTCCTGCGGACAAAGCGCTATACGATATTTACCAGACAACTCCTTTAACAAAGAGGCATAAACGCAGCATCTCTGGAAACTGACAAAGACCAAAGCTAGGTCATAATATTTTGAATTAGACATAAAAAGGGTTTAGAGGTTGAAGAAGTCTAGTAATAATTAGACTTTAAATCTAAGTGTAATTTACTATTTCCAATAAAAGAATAGGATTCTTCAAATGCCGATGATGGTGTGGTTTTATCAAAATGTTTAATGTCATATTTAGTACATGGCCCTATGTAGCCTAAATGAGTATAAGCATTATATTTTACTCTATTAGTACCAAATATTTTCTGATAAACGTAACAAGTACTTACTCTCTTATCAACAATTGCAGAGACAGGCTTTTCGGAATGACGAACTATATTCAGAAAATCAAAATTAAAACTTGTAGTGCCATCTACTGGTGACTTGTAACTTGGGCCATCAATAAAAACAAAATCATATTCTCTATCCATTGGCACATTTTCATAACGAACACCTCTAAATAATGAATAATAATCATCAGTTATTGGGCTCAATAATAAATCAATATAAGGTTTCAAATGCTCAGGCAATAACCCCTTTGCCATTTCATAGTATTTTTCAACTGACTCCATGGAAGTAATCTTGCCTGAAGGAAAGCCTTCAGCTTCATTTTCTTTTAGCGCATAAGCCATTACAATAGTTGAGGTACCTGTACCACACTCTAAAATTGACCTAGGCTTATAGGTACGCACATAATCATAAAGTGCCCAGTAGTCATTATAGCTACATCCAGTAGAGCCTGATTTCTTCATATAAGCACTAATCTCTTGATATAAACCTTTATTAGCCTCAACCAGTTTGCGATTTCTTCGGTCAATAAATCTTTTAGCCAGGTTAAAAAATATTATTTTTTTGTGCAAAAAAAAGTTTTTCATAATTTCAAAGAATAATCCTTATCAAATACATCATTAACGTCAAAACGTGGTATTTCAAGGTTATCGGTATGCACTTCGGTATTATAGATTTCTCTATCTAGAGTAAACCCTAAATTAATACCACGCTCCGTTGCCAGCGACTTAGTATGTTCATCCCAGGATCCACGGATACCATATGGATATGATATAGTCGAAATATCCAAACCCAATTTATCTCTAAGTAAAGATAGTGATAGATCCAATTCTTTTGCCTGCTCTTCTTTAGTTAATCGGCTCAACATACAATGAGAGTTCGTATGCAAGCCTATACTACCATTCTCATCGACGCAGCGTTTAATTTCATCCAGAGACATATAAAGATATGGAACAACCTCTTTTTGATTACCAAACTCAGCTTCAAATAATTTATCCAATATCCGATTTAAAATATGATAGGGTAACTCCACGTTTAATAGCTTTCTAAATGCAGCAGTCTCTGCGTCATCATAGCGATACATTCGAGCAAGTTTCAATGATTCCACATTATCTCGACTATCGCCCTCAGGATCATTATTTAGTGCACATTGAAATTTTTCTTTAAATTTATCCCATCCCCATCTACCACACAATAGATGCGTCTTTTGTACGTTTAATACGCGCCCTTCTTCATAGGGCATAGCACAACAAAAAATGGTATACGGAATGTTATATTTGTTTAACAATGGTATGGCGTATTTTTCTACATCCTTCATGCCATCATCAAAACTAATCATAAAGCCCACTTCTGCATCGTCTTCAGACTTGCCTTTAGTCAAATCATTGAGGCACAGTGATTTATATGCCTTAGAAATACTTGCTAATTGCTTATCAAATATATCTGGTGTTACGCCTTTACAACCAGGCATTGCACCAACTGGCGCACAATAGTGATAATTAACAATTAATATATTTTTCACACGAAACCTGCTTTAAATAACTACTCTTGTAAACCAGACAAATAAAAATCTTCATCGGCAACTGTATTGGTAATGGATACAGACACATCTGATTGCTTGACAGCATGTCTAAATAATTTCTTTACATGGACTTTAGATAAAATACGCCCAACCGCCACCGTATCACTACCATATATACCTAAATATCGATTTATAAGCTCTTTCTGAGTCTGGTCTAAGACAAACTGATAAGCTGTTCTGTACTCCAGCTTATAGTCAAAAATATCAGCATCTTTTTCAGAATCTATATATTTTGCAATATCAAAGCTTAATTCTGCCATTGGATTTTCATCCATTTCAGTAAATAGGTTTTTAGCTCGTGTACAATGATATGACAACGCATCATTAATAAATTCTTCATATTGCTGATAATCCTTTCCTGCATCTTCCAAACATTCCTTAATTGTTTCCCTTGCAAATATGGAAAGATCATCCAGATATTCTGTAATTGCCAACGTTTTAAATACAAAGAGCAAGTTATTTCCTAATTCACCTGCAACAAACTTCTCAACTATTCCTGGTTTTTGTACAAAATCTTCTAACTCTGATTTATTAACCCATAATTCATCTGAGGTAGCTGTTTCAAATGCATCGACAAGTGCTGCTAATTTTTTCGGCATTTTACGATTGGCTAAAAGCTCCATCCAATTGTAAACAGAAACACCTGTAGCCCTTAAGAATTTCAATAATGCGAAGAATACACCGTCATTATGATAAATCGTAACCAGTAGGTGAAAACGCCTTGCAGCTAGATAATCATCAAAACTCAATGTATTACTAGCCACGCATATTTCTTCGATTTCAGCAGCAATAACATGCTGACCTAATACTTCATAATTACCATAACACCGTGGAAGCACGCGGTAACGACAATCCATCGCATATTGCGTTTTACTCTCAGGTGTTGCCATCTCTGTACCTGGTAAAAGCATTAGCTGAAATAAATAAATATTGGTAAAACCTGCATTCATCACAGTTTTAACTGTGGACATATGTGCTTCTAATGAATCACCGGGGAGGCCTAAAATAATTTCACTATATGTATTGGCCCCTGCTTCCTCGGCCTGGAGCCCTAGATCAAATAATTCTTGAGCATTAATATTTTTTCGTTTGATATTTTCTAATACACCAGGATCTAAACTTTGAACTGAACCTGATAAACGTAAAGCGCCATCGATGATTCTTGAAGCTTCTAAAACCCGTTCTTTCTGGTTCTTACCCGTTGCAACATTTATATATTCTGGCCATCCATATTCCTGGCGAGTATACGCTAAAGCTTTTGCTGTACTTATATCATCTTTGTACATTGCAAAATTTGAATCGGCAATGAACAAATCATTTCGGCCACCGGATTCCCGTAACTTCTTCATTCTCACGCCGATATAGTTCAACTCATCTTTCACTTTATCATTGGTATTTTTTCGCACTTTGTTATAGTAATTTACGCCTTCTACACAAAACGTACAGCTAAATGGACAACCACGATTTGTTTGAATAATAGGCAGGAGTTTTCCATCAAAAAACTCATCCATCCTACCTGTCGTATACGGAGATGGAATTTCAGTTAAATCAGTAATACGATCAATTGTTTCAGTGATAATAGTATCGCCGTTACTCAACATGCTGTGAGTCGAAAGTAATGACATTTTCTTTACAGCCTCAATATCACCATTTGTATCTATGAGAGCTAAAACTAAATTTGCAAATGCTTTTTCGCCTTCTTTAATAATATAAAAATCAACTAAGGGATGTTCTTTCAACCAGACTGATTGTTCTTCTTTCGTTGTTGGATAATTGGGCCCACCAAATACAATAATCGTATTTGGTGATTTAGCTTTTATTGCTCTGGCAAAGCCGTATGATAGATCCCCATTCCAAACATAGTTTGAAAATCCAATGATATCCGGAACACCTTCAGATTCTAAAGCTTCAGCTAATTTCTCAGGATATTTAAATACCCGAATACAATTACCATTTGCCAAATGCTCTTCAGTATACGTAGCTATACCACCAACAGCATTAGGCATAACATCAGAAGCAATAGTTTGCTGAGTATAAGTAAGGTCTGCAATCCATGTGCGTACATTTTTGTCAATCGCCATAATTTTAGTCCTATACAATATTTAGGGTACGATCAGCATCCTGTTTCTGTTTTAAGATATACGCCGCTTCAGCCTGAAGAAATTCCATCTGATCATTAACATCATAACTTTCTTCAACGGGTATCTCGATTAATGCAGGGTCATTTTTCGTTAAAGTCCAGTATTGATAGTCTTGCAAGAAGAATGATTTTTTAATCACATGAAAAGCATGCGCTACTTTATAAAATTTCTTTGAATGACCGCTTGAAAGCATGGAAGCTTGTGTATTTGTAATAGGCTCTCCATCCTCGCTATAAATCCAGTCTGTTGTAGGCACAACAGAAGTATACGAATTATGTTGTGATGCCAACACCTGATCAAACGCTTTACGTAAGGTATCAACAGATAATAATGGATGGCATGCATTAAGCCACATAATATAGTCAGACTCTACTTTTTCATAATGCGCAAACACTTTACGATGATCATTATACCCTGGTTTAATTGCATCTGGGTCACGTCGAAGAATCTCGATATTAGCGTATTTACTAGCACGTTCAATTAATTCATTTTCCGCGGCTGCAAAATATCGATGTGCGAAAAAACCCATTTTATTCAATCTGTCTAATGCCACATCGATTAAAGTTGTGTCCGCAAAGGGCAAAACCAATTTTCGAGGTAATCTCGAAGAGGTTGTACGTGCATTAATTAAAACAGATATTGTAGGTTGTGACATATAGTTTCACCTTCATGATACAATGTATTAAACAGTTTCTACGATTGGATATTTACTATCGCGCGTATATTTATTTTGGACATATAATTCCAACATACCATTGTCAAAATTTTGTCGCAGCGCCTTCAGCGATTTACCCGTAAAATCATTTCTTCGACAAAGTATGCCGGTATCTTGTTGTTCAGAACCACTTTTTTGATAGAGTTTTTCTTGAATTACTGTCGATAAGCAATCAAAACCTGCGATGATTGACTTACAACCTAGGTCATGGCTTGTATCAGATTGGTTAGCATCTGGCCTAGCCTGCATAATTATATTTCCACCATCGATTTTTAGTGTCGCATGATGGATCGTAACCCCTACACACTCTGGCATTCCATCTACCAAAGGCCAAAAGTTAGTTGCACTACCTCTATAATAAGGGGACAAACCCAAGTGCATGTTAATAATTCTTCCAGCAAACTGTTGCTGCAGGGGTTTTTTTATAATCGAACAACCGAATAATACTATTAAATCTGGCTCGAAAGACTTAATAAACTCACAAACTTTATTACTATTCGATTCACCCCAATTAATTTCCATCGTATTTTTTACGCGATAGAATGTTCCTTCATTGCCACCGAACCATTTTTTTTCAGCTTCATCACGTTCATTAAAATAAGCCCTCACTTCAGGGTCTGGATTAAGTTTGGATGACGGGTTTTTGGCGGGCTTTGTTTCAACAATAGCACAAGCAATATTACACACGGAGGATAATTGATCTATTAACCAACTATGCCGCAAATGATTCGATGTGATAATTGCTATACTTGATTTTGACATTTAGATTTAATACCTTTTTCCTGCATTAGAATACTATCAATGACATCCAGTACTTTTTTTGTAGCACCACCTTTAGAAAAAAATATTCCTTTATTTGCAAGATCATTTTTTAATTCAGTCAATCGATTTCTTTCTTTTTTGAGATCAGTCTTTACCAAGTAATCTTCTAACTCTTCAGCAGTAGTGATTAGTTTTGTAAAGCCGATCCTATCTGTTATATGGTGTGCAAGATCAGGGCCACCCCCCATTCTTAAAGACAAACCTGGCGTGGCATAATATGCCGCCTCATAAGCAACTGTAGAATGGCTACTTACAACCAGAGCTGCTTTAGCAAGGCTTTGTTTTAATTTATCTTTTGCAATTTTTAAGGTTAAATTTTCATTAGATAATGCCATTATGTCATTCCAGCAAGCACCATCTTCGGCAGGGTGAGGCCATATTTCAATTAACCAATGTTCATTACATCTAACTTTATTTAATGCCTCAATTAAATTATGTACTAGTGACAGCTGAGTATATTTCCATCCACGAATTTCCTTCGTTTCAGCTAAAGGCTGTGAAACGAAAATAATAACGTTTTCTGCCTCATCCTTAGCTGAAAAACTATTCTCAGCAATTGTATCAAGCCATGGGTTATGTGTTATAACAATTTTATTTTTATCTACGCCTAATTCAACAAGATCATCTCGTACAATAGTATCCATAACACATAATAAATCTGGAATTAATGTAATATCTAATTCCTGTTTATTCTTAAAAAAACGCTCGGCATACATCCCCCAAAAGTCCAGAATAGCTATCGTGGGAATATTATTAGCACGTGCAACTTGGATTAAATGTTGCTCTGGTGTCTCTGGTGTCTCACCTTTTGCTGGACTGGAGCCTGAAACAACTAATTGCGCATCTGATGTTCTCAACAACTCCGATAAATATTTTTTTGGCCGTTGCTCGAACAAACTATTATCAATAACGAGGTAACTAACCCCTTTAATATCCTGAATCATTTTTTCAGGTTGCAAGCAAACAACATAGGGGTGATATTTTTCAGAAATTGCTAGTTGCTTAATAACGGGAATTGTTGCTTGTAAGCTACCCGCATCTCTTGATAAAAAAAATACTTTAATTGGCATCCTTCAAATCAATTTTGTTTTGGCTCAGCAAATAATTAGCATAATCAAGGTCTTCCGCCGTATCGACATCTAAAGCGTACTGGCGTGGTATTTCTACAGGCACAGAAATATCCCCAAAACAATCCTTACCTTCCAGTAAAGCAGACGTCCTTGTTACAACCAAATTACCAAATGTGTAATGTTTTGGTTTTAATTGCTTGTTATAAGCAGCTCTTCTCTCTTGCAAAAAACGAAACTGCACTAACCCATTCTCAATAACCCTTTGGTTGAATGCATGTGAATTATGAATAACAGCTGACACCGTTTGTGCTGAATCTGCATTAGTGTTGTTTTGCAGTGCATTTACACACTCATCTATATGTGTCGCCAGAAGAAAGGGCGAGGTAGGTTGGAGTAACGCCACCATACCAGGCAATTTTTTTTCACGCTGTAAAAGCACCTGTAAAACATTCTTAATAACATCAATCACATGAGTATCATCTTGTGCAAGCTCGTCTGGTCTTTCATATATTTCTACAGGAAGTGACTGACAAGCATCTGCGATATTTTCATGTTCTGTGGAACAAACCATTTTTGATAATAACTTTGATTTCTTACCTGCTTCAACAACATATTGAATCATAGGCTTACCGCCAAGAGAGGCAATATTTTTAAACGGAATACTTTTAGATCCCCCTCTCGCGGGGATTAAACCAAGTATAAAATCATTTTTTATATTACTTTTATCCATTATGAAATTTATTTTAGTTTAGGCTTAAAATAGAATGCTCTTTATTTTTTAATGCCTCGCTCCAAAGCCCATTACTCAGCGCATAAACATAACTTGGCTCAAACTTATAATTCTTACCAAATTCATGTGATCTTATATAATCGACT
>CAYLSF010000177.1:0-9418 GCA_964385675.1 uncultured Saprospiraceae bacterium | reverse complement strand
ACTGCTCAGCGAGTCTCGGCTACTTACAATGGTTGTACTTCACAGCAGGTAGACTTCCAAATTACAAAACTACCTGTTGTACCGAATAATCTGGTTGATATTCATTTTACTGATTTTCCAAATCAAAATGGAATTACAATACCGAGTAATAACAAGATTACATTGAATAATATCACGGGGGGGAGTAATTGTACGACATTGACCAATTTTACAAGTGTAGAGGGTTGTATTTTAGATAGCAATGGTGACACGGTCTATGTTTTCAATGAACCTATTGTATATGCTGCTTCAACAAATATGAGTGGCGTTATTGCATTGACCAATAGAAGTACAACTTATTTAAAAATAGATCCAACGACCAATCAAGTTACACCAGATGTAAGCACAGGAAACAACATCTTAACAGGTACAGCCGATTTAGGGCAGCAAATCACTAGGACTTACACATTTAAGTACACAAAAAATACAACACAAACTACAACACAAAGTACCTACTCGGGTACACTAGAATTTGTAGAAGAATTAGACCCTGATATTAGCCTAATGGATAAATGGGTTGATTTTGTATCGCCAACTATGCCTTATATCACGACTAGTAGTTCAGCGGTAATTACTCCTCAATCGTTTATTGTAGGTACAGATAATAATAGTATTGCCTATCGGTTTGATATTACAGATTTAGGAGATCAAGATGAATTTATCATAACCACCCAAGTAAAAATTAAGACTTGCACCAAAGGGAAGATCGAAAATGGAAGAACCTTAGCGCGCTTGAGTGAATTAGCCTGTAGCAATGGAACAACCTGTGCTACGACTTTTACACAAGGGATAGAGATGGAGGCGAGAAGGGCAGACGTGAAACCTGACTTGAAAGTAGAAACCATAGCACCTACACAAGATGCCTGCTTGGGAGAAACAATAGAGCATATTTACAAAATTACAAATACAGGTACTGGAATCGCTACAGGGGTTGAAGTGAATTTTTATAATCTTCAACCTCACCTTAAAAATGGATGGCTGCATAAATATGATTTTGGAAGTGCCAAATGGGACGACAACGCGGACTTTTCAAGCCCCTATCTAGCTGATATAGGGGATTCCGAGATTCCTTATTATTCAGTTAAGCCAATAGAGCAAGGAGTTCCTATTCAGTTGGCATCAGGTAGCTCTATTTACTTACAATTTACAGAGATTCTGCACTGCCCGCCAAATCCTCCCTTAGATGACGATAATATATTATTTTCTACTAATCCTAAAATAATACATACGAAAAATTCTATTAAACTTAAACATCCTTGTGAGCCAGTGGAGGTAAATATAGTCCCATTATTAGAAGAACAATATATCTTATCTCAAACTTTAAGCAATCCAACAGGTACACTAGGTGACGAAGCTTCGACAGATATAGAAATCAATAATGTCGATCGTTTGTATATAGACTTTAATCCTATGGCAAATTTCAATATCACTCGATCTTCAATAGAAGTAGAGTTAGAATTGGATGCTGGACTTTGTTTTCCAGCGAACTGGGAGTCTATCGCCTTACAGAGTCCGAATTATCCTTCTATTACACCGATTTCTTCTAATTTTACTCCACGCCTTCCTATTACTGGATGCGACAGTAGTTTATGTAGTGGAGGCATTGTACGGCTTCACTATCCTATAGACCCTAGTTTTATCGATCCTTCAAATAATAATGCAGTATCTGCTGCTTTTAAAAATTTCTTTTCCAATTTCAGCATACAATTTCCCGTAAAAGCAGAGTGTGATTGCTTGGCAAATCCAGAACAGCCTGCTAGTGTAGAACAACGATTTTATTTTATTAGAGATACGACCTGCTCTGACTTATGCAGAATACCCCTAAGTCGAGTAGGAGATGATATCGTAGTGAACTGCCCAGGCTGCATTTTCCCAGGATGGAATGTAACGGCAATGAACATACAGCGAACGGAAAATAGTTTAGGATTTGTAGATAGTGATAATGATCATCATCCTGATGCTTTTCCTTTAACGCCTGTTAATCCAAATGATCCAAATATCAAGAGAAATAGGATAATGATTAGCGATGAAATCGTTATTAATGCAAGGGCAAGTATTAGTGATGGAGAAACAAAGAATGCAGCTAACTTAGCAGATGGTTTTACATTTAGTGAAGTCGCCGATAATTTTTTACAGTTCGGTCAATTTGTATTACAAAGTAATTTATTAGAAAAATTAACACTTAAACGTATTGAAGGAACATTCAACCATAATGGGCAGGCTTTAACTTTTGATATAGACCCAAATGATACTGACCCAACAAGGGCTGCTAATTCTGCTGCATTAATCAACAATTTAGTAGCACACAATGGAACAGGTAATTTAGTATTCATGCTAGATACTGCGGATTGGAATAGTATATTAAGTCAAGTCGGTACAGGTATATTTCCAGCAGGATATGCTGCCAATCAAAATATTAATATTGATTTTATTTTTACAGTAACCGAGGATTTAGCAGACGGTGGTACGGAATTATTGTTTGAGCAATATGAAGTAGCCGGTCGTTATTTTATGTCGGGTACAGATTTTTATTTTGGAGCGGATTGTATCAATTGTCAGACAGATGGTGTAACGAAAAAGGATAATATTATGGGCATTGATCCTACTCCAGCTATTACAGATCCAGCAGGGGTAGCAAGTTTCTCTTATTTCTGCACACATTGGGAAAGTAGAGTCATGGGTATTGGAACCTCATTCCAGTATAAGTATAGTTCATTAGGACTCCATTACGAATATCCTAGAATTAATAATATTTGCCTCGCCGCTCTTGTAGATGAAGTTGTTGGTCATGTTGGGCAGAATATAAGAGAGCATTGGCTTCGCCCTGCTATGAATGTATTTCCTTTTGAATTGCGGAATTTCTGGATGATAGATTCTATTCAGTTCAGCTTACCACAAGGATACGAAGTACAAGAAGTCAGATTAAATACCTCATCTGTTTATGTAGATCCAACTGGTGCACACCGCCAAAAGAGTAGAGCACTGTATGATGATTTATTGACCTTTAATAATGGAAGTTTTTATAGTGCAACGTCTAATATAGCGACATTGGATATAGCTGATTTTTTGAGTTTTTTAAATCCAACCATTAATGGACAAGCAGGAGATCCTACTTTTTATGATGAAAATAAGAGGTATCGGCTAGATGTAGTCCTACAAAAGATAGGATGTAGTGAGGGACAAACTAATCAAGATTCTTTGTTTTTTGATGTTTATATGCGCAATAATCCATTGAACAATATAAGTCCATTAAGAGTACTATATGATTTTGAAGACAATTTTGCATTACCCAACTATCAAGCTAATATTACAAATATCATATTAGGAACGACTTCCCCAACCATTAATTTTGATTTGACATTTTGGGCGGAGGCTTTTACTGGTCAAATTTATGATGGTCATGGTAAAAATTTTTATACTCCGAATACCTTTATTGGTGTGAAACCACTCAATAATACAAATGTCAATAGCATCACGATACAAGGAAATACGCAAAACATTAGTGTTGGGGATTATACAGTGGTACAGTTATCAAATCAAATAGCGAGCAAGGCAGAGCCTTTAACCTTACCGAGTAGCATTGATTTTGATTGTGTCAATGCAGGAAATACGCTACAGTTTGAAGTCGTCTATGGATTTAGTTGTGATAATGATTTCTTCGATAATCCACAAACGGTGAATTTGGATAACGCTTGTGAATTTAAGAGAGATACAATAACTATCCCAAATCCAATTCCTGGATTAGTATTAGAAAGTAGTATCGCACCGATTACCACTTGTGAACCGACAAACTATACTATTAATTTAGATGCAACAGGAAGTGGAAATATTGAAGATGTACTGCTAACCCTTAACTTACCACAAGGCGTTACTATAGCTGGAAATGCGACCTTAACTTATGGCGGTACAGGTACTGTCACCGCTAGTGGAGCAACTTTTAACGTAGATTTAGAAGGTTTTGTAGGTACTATTGATGCTCAAACGAATGCGATACTCACCATTCCATTAAGCTTTGAGTGCACCTACAATGGAGGAGAAATTGAAGCTACTGCTACTGCAACCAACTTCTGTGGAAAATCATTGGTCATTACTCCAACGACTCTAACGCCACAGAATATTACGTCAAACCCAGATTGCTGTACGGAGTGTGAAGCCACACCATCTTTTAAATATGTATTTGATGATGAATGTAATTTAATTATTACCAATACGAGTACTGTTACAACAGGTGTACCCACTTATTTTTGGCAAATCGTGCAGCGACCCTCCATGACTTCTACGGATGCGAGTCCAACCTTTGCGAATGTCAATTTACAGCAATTCGATATTTTATTGGTAGTCAATCAAGGAACAGATTGTGAAGCATCGTTGAGAAATCATATTTACAACTGTTGTGAAGTAGATTCTGTGAATTGTGTTTTAGTTGATCCGAATATCAATGTGAAATTCGATGACGAAAAATGCCGCTATTATTTGACCTTTACTAATGGAAATAATATTACGAGTACGGTGGATTATCTATGGGAAGTTATCGACCCAAATGGAAATACATTGCCTTTAATCCCAAATAGTCAAGCACCGAATCCATTTTTTGAGCCAACAGTAACAGGCGTTTATGAAGTCAATGTAGCCGTAGAATGGTCTATTAATGGTCAAGTTTGCACCGAGTTATTTTCTCAAAAAATAGAGGTAGAAGCCTGTGATAAATGTAAATACGAAGGGCAATTAATGGGTCGAGCAAGCGGAAAATGTGACTATGGCTTTTCCATTCAAAATAGTGTCAATGGAGCAACCTACAATTGGAATGTAACCGCACCTGATGGAAGTTTAGTTTCAACAGTAACAGCGAATACGATTCCTAATTTTACCTTTACACCAACACTTTCAGGGGTTTACGAAGTGAGCGTAACCGCTACTTGGACAGTTGATGGAGAAACTTGTACGGCAACGCTTTCCGATAAATTCTGCATAGAAGCTTGCGAGCCACCCTGTTCCTTTGATGAAGACATTCAAGTAGAATTTATGGAGCAGAAGTGTAGCTATGATTTTAGAATCACGAATGCTGCGAGTTTATCGAATGTAAATTACACTTGGAAAGTAATCGATCCGAATAATAATCCTGTGGCATTAGCTTCTGCGAATACACCAACAATTCAGTTTAGCCCGACCGTTGCAGGATATTATAGCATTGAGTTATTTTTAGAATGGTCAGATGGAAGAGAAAAATGCTCAAAAACTATTACCCTTGGTCGTAACTTAGGCGAATGTGAAGCCCCTTGTGCTTTTAATGGAAAATTAACCTTGCAGCAACTAAGATGCCGCTACGAAGCTACGGTTTTGAATATTCCAACAGGGGCAAGTCTAGCGTGGGAATTGATAGATGAAAACGGAAATACGATAAGTTCACAGCCGAGCAATCCTGCCAATACAACTTTCACAATTCAACCGCCTGCAGATGGATTTTATGAAGTCAAAGTGTTCTTACAGTGGGTCGGCACACGGGGTAGATGTGCAAAGACCTTGACCTTGAAGCGTTGTTTGGATAGTTGTGCAGATAGAACTAAAAAGTAAGTTAGGATAAAGGAGAGGATATCTCTAACCAGTTACAAAAGGCAAATGTATGGTACACACTTTTGTATACGACTTGGCGAGCGGCTCTATTTGGAGTTGACTTGCCAAGTTTTTTTATTTATCTGAAGCTTAGAATTTTTTGAGCAAGTAGATGAAGTTTAGTCTCATATTTAAAAGGAAAATCTGAATTAGGATCGGTTTCTTTTGCGATGGAATATTTAATGGCTTGATCTACATGTTTTTGAGCGAATAGAGTTGGACTATAATTCTTTTTAAGCATTTTCTTAATTTCCTTGCAAGTTTCTATTTTCAAATTGTTTAAATCATTTAGATGAGCATATAACCATACTTCAAAACAGGGATTACTCAATCCAATAAACCACTTCTCATTTTCCTGACAATCTTTAATAATTTCGATTAAAACCTCTTTTTTCCATCTATCCACATCCATTATAAACCATAATTCATCGTCTTTACCCTTTAATGGAAATTCCTCAATGTAGGTTGCTGCTCTATTTCTTACCCATTTTGGAGCAGATAAATTATCGTCTTTAGGGGGTAGTAAGATGACTTTTAATCGTTGCGAATGACCAACCAAAGCTTCAAAGTAAGGTACTTCTGTTTTGCCTTCGCAAGCAATTACAAAAAGCCTAGAATCTTTGTAAGGCTTCCCTTTTTTATATCCTCTATTCTTTCGTGGCATGGGTTGGTTTATAGTTTGAGTCGTTTGAAGTCCAACTTAAATCTTTTAAATTACCTAAAAAAGGAATTCCTCCGAAACGACCATTCAAATAACCTTTTTGAATATTGGAGTCATATCGGGGTTTAAAATCACTTAATGGATACATTTGAGTTGCACCACTTTTATCTTTTTCAACAAACCAAATCTCATCTTGACGGAAAATATTTAAATCTAATAAATGACTCTCGTGAGTTGTGAAGATAATCTGCCCTTTAGTTGGCGTTTTCATAATCAATTCAACCAACTTTACAAGTAAAGCAGGATGCAGGCTTCTGCCTATTTCATCAATAATAATAACACCTTCCTGTTCAATTAACCATTGTATAATGGGCATTAAATCCATTAATCGTTGTGTTCCGTCAGATTCTTCAAAAATTTCAAATTGAATTGGAGTGCCTTTATTACAAATATGTTCTGTATTCAATTGATAAGCCCAAAGCGTATCATTTTCCTTTTTTATCATTAAATTTTCATGTGTTCCAACAATACCAAAGGCAGTAAACTCTTCATTTTCTCGCGTTTGATAATCAAAAAAATCAGTAATATTTAAATATTTTTCTTCATTCATTAATTCATCAAGTCGTTCTTTTTTCATTTTTACTTTTGAGACCCCTGTGTTGAGTTTAGGCAAAATGTTATTGACAAAACCAATGGAATTTGAACTTTCTGAAAATTCATGTAGAAATAAATGCGTTTGATTGGGGGATAAAAACCTAAAGTGTTTCATAAACCAGCGATACACTAACTTAACCTCCGCAAAATCAGTTTTAAAAAAACCAAAATGAATGAAAGGAATATCTATTTCTAAAAAATCTTCAACTAAAATATCAATTCGGAGTCTATCTTTTTCAGTCTTTCTATATTTAGGATGGACTTCAAATAGTGTACTATTATGCTCTAATTTTCGATTAAAAATAAGTACATCTTCTCCTTTCTCAATACTTAATTCATACAACCATTCTTCCAAAATCTCATTATTTTGAAAGACAATACCATAGCCAAAATAAGTATCTTCTACTTTTAATTCAATTTCAAATTGAGTCGGTTTTTGAGCATATTCACTATTTAACTTAAACTGATAATTACGATTATTTCCTAATTCAATATCCCCTTTCAAAACAATCTGATCTAGAAATGCCATTGCTTTGGTCAAATTAGATTTACCAGCCCCGTTTGCACCATAAATAGCAGCTGCTTTCAAAATATTTACTTGAGGTGTCTGATAAATATGCTCCTTATGTTGTTTCATTCTTGGAGCAGGAAACATATTAAACTCTAGCTCTTCAGCAATAGATAGGAAATTTTGAGCGATGAAGCGAAGTAACATGATAGAATGTGATTTATGTCGTAATGACGTTTTATAGCTGCGTTTATACTGTAAAAATGTATAATTATTACTAAATAAACAACAGTTAAAACGGAAAAAGTGTTTTAATAATCAAATTTGATAGAATGTAGTTCGCTAAGATTAAGGAATTTTTTCAAAAAAAACTTTTACTGTATCTTTGCATTCTCAATCATCCGTTTTATGTTAAAATATAGTGGACTAATTTTGTGGGCAACGCTTATCTTAATAGCTATTTTTTATGGCTATCCCAGAATTTTCGACTATACCCCTCGTGGACAACACGATTGGCGACAAACGGATTGTGCGTCTCTTGCTCTTAATTATTATCAAGATGGAATGGATTTTACCAAACCTAGAGTACATCATAATCTAGGTCGAGGTGGTCATGCCGTAGGCGAATTTCCAATTTTATATTACATCACGGCCAGTTTATATCATGTTTTTGGTGCAAACGAAGGGATCTTTCGAGTCTTAAATTTATTGATATTTTGGTTGGGGCTATTAGCTTTACACCGATGGATAAAAGAAGAAACTCAAAATATTTGGTTTGCGTTGGGTGTTCCATTACTCTTATTCACCTCTCCTATTATTGGATTTTATAGCTTTAATTTTTTATCCAATGCACCCGCTTTTGGTTTGGTTCTAATGGCTTGGTATTCTTTTTATCATTTTTATAAGACTCAAAAGGATAAATGGCTTTATATCAGTATGTTGTTTTTTCTTTTTGCTGGTCTATTGAAAGTAACAGCACTCATAAGTTATGTAGCACTATTAGGAATGTTTGGGTTAGAGTTTATAGGTGTTTTAAATTTAAATTCAACTGAAAAGCTATTTCAATCTAAATGGAAACAAATCATTCCTTTTGCTTTGGTGTTGGTTGGAGTAGTAGTTTGGTATTTGGTAGCTATGGATTATAATGAAACCTATCAAACCAATTATTTTTCGACTCGGACATGGCCATTTTGGGATATGACTTGGGAAGATATTGAATTTGCGATAGATCGGACATTTGTTCATTTTTTTCCAACTTATTATCATCCTTTAGTGCATGCTTTATTTGGAAGTATTTTGATTTTTATAGCCTTCACACCAAAATCTCATAATCCGCTTTTATATGGGGTTATGTTAGTCTCAGCATTTGGAATTTTTCTATTTTACATTATATGGGGCTTTGCCTTTATTAATCATGATTATTATATCATTAATTTATTGATTGTACCAGTTATAGGACTGGTTTTATTTACAAAATTTGTTGCGGAAGAATTTGGTGAGCAAGCCAATCATTGGATAGTAGGATTAGGTATTGCAGGGTTTATTGCCTTCAACGCTTTACACACCAAAACATACATCACAGATAGTTATCAAAATGAAAATTACTACATCAATCCAGCTTTTTACACAACCGAGTTAAAAGAATTTTTGAAAGAGCAGGATATACAATATCCAACAAGAGTATTAAGTACACCCGATAAAAGTCCAAATATTAGCCTGTATCATTTAAATTTAAAAGGTTGGACGGATTTATACAATGCAGGATTTGATAGTACAAACGTCACTATGTTTGCACAATGGAATGCAGAATATTTGGTGATTAGTGATAAAACGTATTTGGAAAAACCCGAATTACAACCCGTTTTAGAGTATCCTATTGGTAATGTAAAGGGAGAAATTTTCTTCTTTGACCTCAAACCATATAAAAAAGAGTAATAAATGTAAAT
>CAYLSF010000176.1:0-9419 GCA_964385675.1 uncultured Saprospiraceae bacterium | reverse complement strand
TTGAATCAAACCACAAAAAACTGTAAATCAACCAATTAAATTAAATCAAAAAAATAACTTCCTGTACAAATCTAAATAAATGATATTGTTAATCACTACAATTCATTGTATCATTACGTTATAGATAAAAAATAGGACTTTTGAGAAAATAATTTACCTCACCATAATACCATCTATCTAATAGTCTCGTCAATTTAACCATCAATACAAAGGGTGAACTTTAATTTGTGTCATTTATTTATTCAATTATCCATTGAATAAATAAGCTGATCTGTATTTACATTAAAACTTTTTATCAAATGAAGATGCACCCGATATACCGTTGCCTTTTATTTATACTGATTTGTTTCCTAAATAGTCAATTTGTATCCGCACAAATGACAGTAATTGCTGCCAATAATCCCTCAGCACCATTTACACCACAAAGTTTAGCTCAAAATGTCTTTTTAGGACAAGGGGTTCAAGTGGTTAGTATTAATTATATTGGAGATAATCGCTCTGTAGGATTCTTTCAAAATGCCAATAGTTTAATTGGTATCAATGAAGGCATTATTCTATCATCAGGACAAGTCATAGATGCTTTAGGTCCAAATGGAGGAGCAGGAACAGGAATTGGAACAACAGGAATTGCAGATCCTGATTTAACAAGTATTGCTGGAATTGGAACAAATGATGTCGCAGGATATGTCATAGAATTTATCCCTTCTACCGATTCCTTAGAATTTCAATATGTATTTGCATCCGATGAGTACAGTGATTTTGTTAATAATATTAATGATGCCTTTGGTTTTTTTATTGATGGTCCAGGACTTTCTGGTCCTTTTTCCAATAATGCGACCAATATTGCCTTAGTGCCTGGTACTACAACGCCTGTATCTATTAACACTATAAACAATGGAGGAAATGGCTTACCACCTACCAACTCTCAATTTTTCATTGATAATGATTTTACTACTGTTGGTTCAAGTCCATTCAATATAGAATTCGATGGTTTTACTACTGTGTTAACAGCTAGAGTAGTTGTGACCCCTTGCCAACAATATAGAATGAAAATTGTAGTCGGAGATGCTTCTGATGACGTTTTTGATTCCGCTGTATTTTTAGCTGCTCGTAGTTTTTCTGCAAATGATTTAACCGTAGAAATCAATACAGGTAATGTAGAAAATATCATATCAGAAGAATGTGGTTCTGGAGAGATTGTTTTCAAAGTAGATGATCCTGTCACATCACCATTATCAATTAACTACACTATTGGAGGTACGGCTATTAATGGCACAGATTACACCTCTATTCCCCTAAATACTCAAATTCCAACTGGACAAGATTCTGTAGCCTTACCTATTAATCCAATTAATGATGCTATTGTAGAAGGAATAGAAACCATCGAATTAATTGTAGATATTTCTCAATGTGAAAAAGATACCTTTCTAATTACAATTGATGATGCTAGTTTAGATTCTATTGATGTACAAGATACGGTGGTTTGCGGAGGAAATCCCGTAATTCTAGATGCGAGTTTACCAAATTCTACACCACCTGTTTCAGTTACGAATTCGACGAGTACCTCTATTCCCATACAGGGTACAACTATTCCAAATATAGCTGTATCAGGGGTGCAGATACCTAATTTACTCGCCAATTATATGCCCGTCATTTGTCTAAATATCACACATACAAGAGATGAAGATCTAGATGTTTTCCTACAGGCACCTGATGGGAAATTTGTTGAACTCTTTACAGATGTTGGTGGTGTAGGGGATAACTTTACCAATACCTGCTTTGAGCTAGGAGCAACCGTAAATATTACGGCAGGTACTGCACCATTTACGGGTACTTTTCAGCCCGAAGGAAACTGGGCAGGTTTAGTAGGTGCACCTACAAATGGAACTTGGTCCCTAGTCGTAACAGATGACTCTGGTGGAAATGCAGGAACGATTAATAGTTGGTCTTTAACCTTTCCAGGTAACAATCAAGTAACTTACGCTTGGACACCTAGTACCGGGTTAAGTTGCGTAGATTGTGCTACACCTACCGCTAATCCTGCTACTACAACCAATTATCAGGTCGTCATTACAGATAATGGAGGATGCTCTATCACAGATGATGTTCAAGTACAAGTGTTACCACTTTTAGGGCAACCTACAATTAGTTGTCAAACCGTTACGGGAAGCAGTATTACAGTAGATTGGACAACCGTTACAGGTGCAGGAGGGTATGAAATTCAAGTGGATAATGGTGGTTGGATAACACCAAATGGAACAAATAGCCATACGGTAACAGGCTTAAATATTGTTCAAACGGTATTGTTTGAGGTGCGAGCGATCGGTAATAATTGTGATGCTTTTAATCCGACAGATACAATTAGTTGTACGACTTTACCCTGTGTCATGACAGGCACAGTTAGTAATTTGACAAATGTCAGTTGTAATAATGGCAATGATGGACAATTTACAATGACAGGTATCAATGGAACAGCTCCCTATTCTTACCAAATCAATGGAGTCAGTACAGGTACAAACGGTACATTTACCAATTTGAGTGTAGGCGATTATATCGTTCAAATTGACGATAATGTAGGATGTACTTTTTTAGATACCATTGAAATAACCGAACCTGATGCTATCAATACTACTGGTACAATTACCAATGTAAAATGTAATGGAGATAATAGTGGTAAAATTGTATTAATTACTACAGGAGGTACGCCTACCTATCAATACAGTTGGGGCGGAAGTTTTCCAAATCAAGATAGTCTCGTTAATGTAGCTGCTGGAAATTACACCGTTACCCTTACAGATAACAACAATTGTACATTAATAGAGTCTTTTACCATATCTGAGCCGCCCCCCTTACAATTAACTTTTGATATTGACTCGGTAGATTGTAATAGTGGCAATAATGGTATCGCTACGGCTAATCCTTCGGGAGGAACACCGAATTATACCTATACTTGGAATACCAATCCGTTACAAAATACAAAAAGTATTTCCAATTTAACCGCAGGAAGTTATACCGTAACGATTACCGATTTTAATAATTGTCGATTGGTAGCAGATACTATTGTTCCTGAACCAACTCCATTAACAATTTCTCCTAGTAGTACTGATGTCAGTTGTAATGGGGCAATGGATGGTACGGCATCTGTGATAGTAAACGGAGGAAGTCCAAATTATACTTACTTATGGAATACTGGACAAAACACACCCACAATTACCAATCTAAATGGTGGAACCTATTATGTTACCGTAACCGATGCAAATAACTGTACGGACTCCGCCTCTATTGTAGTCAATGAGCAATCTGCTATTATTTCTAGCATCAATTCTACAAATATAGATTGTAATGGTGCCGCTAACGGAACAGCAACCGTCACAGCAAATGGAGGGGCAGGAAATTTCACCTATGCTTGGAACACTAATCCTATTCAAAATACGGCAACCATCTCCAATTTAACACCGAATCAATATATTGTAACCATTACGGATGCCAATAATTGTTTCATTTTTGATACAGTTCAGATTACACAACCGAATTTACTCACGGCAAGTGTTGCTATTACCAATTTAAATTGTTTTGATATACCCGACGGTACAGCGGCAGCAGTCGTAAATGGAGGAACATATCCATATACCTTTGCATGGAGTACAGGGTCAAGTGATTCTACTTTATCCAATCTAGATATAGGAACCTATACAGTTACTATTACAGATGCTAATAATTGTGTCACTACAGCGACCAATAATATTACAGAACCATCCGCAATTGCTTTAACGAGTAGTTCTACACAAGTCAGTTGTAATGGTGCAATGGATGGAACGGCAACTGTTACGCCGAGTGGAGGAACGCCAAATTATACGTTTGTTTGGAATACCAATCCTGTTCAAAATACCGCAACCGCCACAGGATTAAGTGGTGGAACTTATACCATTACCGTTACAGATGCCAATGGCTGTTCTGATTTTATTATGGTTAATGTATTAGAACAACCCGCAATCACATCTACTACATTTTTGACCAATGTCACTTGTAATGGATTTGGCGATGGAACAGGGCGAGTTGTTGCGACTGGCGGGGTTGGAAATTATACTTATCTATGGAGTGATGCTGCCAATACAACAGACTCAACCGTAGCGAATTTAGTACCGGGTACTTTTTATGTCACCATTACCGATTCCGATAATTGTACCGCAATTGATTCGGTCGTTATTACGCAGCCTGATGCTTTAGCTTTAAATATTTCGGGTACAAATTTGAATTGTTTCAATATTCCTGATGGAACAATAACACCAACAGTAACAGGCGGAACTTATCCTTATGTTTACAATTGGAGTAATAGTTCAACTGATTCTGCACAATCTAATTTGGCAGCTGCTAAATATATTTTGACGGTTACGGATGCCAATAATTGTGTCATTATTGACTCGATTACCTTGACGCAGCCAACGGTTTTAAGTTTAAGTAGTAGTTCCACACAAGTTAGTTGTAATGGGGCAATGGATGGAACGGCAACTGTAACACCGAGTGGCGGAACGCCAAATTATGCGTTTACTTGGAATACCAATCCAGTTCAAAATACAGCAACCGCCACTGGATTAAACGGTGGAACTTACACCGTAACGGTTACAGATGCCAACGGTTGTTCCGATTCTATTATGGTTAATGTTTTAGAACGTTCTGCAATTGTATTAACTACTAGTGCTGTTTCTACCACTTGTTTTGGATTGAGTGATGGAGCAGCGAATGTAGTAGCGAGTGGTGGAACGAATAACTTTACTTACAATTGGGATACACCAAATAATCAAACCCAAGCCAACTCTACCAATAATCCAGGGGGCTATTTTACTGTAACCGTAACCGATTCTGATAATTGTATAGACACCGCAGGAATATTAGTACCTTCTCCAAGATTGGTTCGAGTTGATTCTATTTTTAGTACACCAACGCTTTGCTTTGGTAGCAATGAAGGAACAACAAGAGCCATTGGAAACGGTGGAACAAATACATTTACTTATTTATGGAATTCAACACCTGCACAAACCGATTCTTTGGCGACTAATCTATTTGCAGGCGTTTATACCATCACCGTTCAAGATGGAAATGGATGTATCGGAATTGATTCGATTACTGTCCAGCAACCCACAGATTTAACGACGGCTATGAGTTTTACCCCATTATTCTGTAATGGTGATGGAACAGGGACAGCTACGGTGACACCGAATGGTGCTACGCCACCGTATTCCTATGCTTGGGATAGAACCGTACAGACAGATTCAATTGTTACCAATTTACAAGCAGGGGTACATCGAGTAACCGTAACCGATGCCAATGGGTGTACTGAAATTGACTCAATAACCATTACAGAACCAATGACATTGACCACTACAATGAGTTCAACACAAGTTAGTTGTAATGGTGCAATGGACGGAACGGCAACGGCAACGCCTTCTGGTGGTACATTAAATTATAATTATACTTGGAATACCTCTCCTGTTCAAAATACGGCAATGGCTACAGGATTAAGCGGTGGATTTCATACCGTGACGATTACAGATGCCAATAACTGTTCAATCGTCGATAGTGTATTTGTTTTAGAACGGTCAGCTATTGACTTATCTGATACGTCCTCAACACCAACGTCTTGTTTTGGTATAGCTGATGGAACAGCTACGATTAATCCGACGGGTGGATTAGCGCCTTATGCTTATCAATGGAGTACCAACCCAACACAAACGACCAATGTTGCCACCAATTTATTTGATGCGTTTTATGGAGTTACTGTAACCGATGCGGATGGTTGTATCGACTCTACACAAATATTTGTAGTCGCTCCTCGTATCGTATTTGCTACTGCAACTACTGATGTCAATAATGAATGTTATGGTAATAATATTGGCGTTGCTTCGGCAACGGCAACAGGAGGAACGAATACCTATACTTTTGATTGGAGTAATGGTCAAAATAATACGCCGTCTATTTCTAACTTAGTTGCTGGATTTTATACCGTAACGGCGACAGATGGAAACGGCTGTATCGGTATTGATAGCACGGAGATTACACATCCTGACTCTTTAGATTTAACCCTACAAACGACACCAATTACCTGTTTTGGGTTCGATGATGGAATTGCAGAAGTAGCCGTAATTGGAGGAACTAGAGATGCCAACGGTGAATATAATTTTGCATGGAATTCTACGCCTTCACAAACAGATTCTATTGCGACTAGCTTACCACCTGGATTCCATACCGTAACTGTAACTGATAATAATGGTTGTTTTAAAGTGGATTCAATAGAAGTTTTAGAACCAACCGATGTAACGGTTACACTCAATATGACGCCTGTTATTTGTAATGGAGAAGCCAACGGAACAGCAGTCGTCACACCTAATGGTGGCGTTGGAAATTACACTTATACATGGAATAATGCGACTACCGATTCTTTGAATGTCAACTTATTAGCCAACACCTATACGGTGACTGTTTTAGATGGAAATGGTTGTATCGAAATTGATTCGATTCAAGTGACTGAGCCACCTGTTTTAACCAGTTCAACTTCGATGACAGGCGTAACTTGTAATGGATTCGGAGACGGAACCGCTACTGTAGTAGCGAATGGTGGGGTTGGAAATTATAGTTATCAATGGAGTTCTAATGGTACAACAGCAATGATTGCAAGTTTGGACGGTATTGAATATTTTGTAACGGTGACGGATGGAAATGGATGTACTACTAACGATTCTATTGAGGTGTTTGAACCTACGCCTTTAGTCATTCAAATGGATTCTATAGATGTTTTATGTAATGGAGATTCTACAGGATTTGCTATGGCTTTACCAAGTGGTGCGACTTATCCTTATACCTATCTTTGGAATACAGGACAAACCGATTCAATTGCCAATGGTTTACCAATTGGTAATTATCAAGTGACCGTAACAGATGCGAATAACTGTGTTATTTCAGATAATATTACTGTCATTGAGCCACCTGTCATTAGCGTTAATGCCTTTGCTATTCAAGAAATTGAATGTCATAATGATTCTACAGGACAAGCGGTAGCTGTGCCAACAGGCGGGGCTGGAAATTATAGTTTCTTATGGACACCTACGGGTCAAACTTCTGATACCGCAGTAGGTTTGCCCGAAGTTATCATTTCTGTAGAAGTACAGGATTCTAATGGTTGTGCCGCTACAGATACGCTACAGTTTATCCAACCCACACCGCTGGATTATGTCCACACGGTTTTCCCTGTTAATTGTAATGAAGGAAGCGATGGACAAATTGCTGTAACACCTGACGGTGCAACTCCACCATATTCTTATATCTGGAACACGACTCCTGTTCAAACAGATTCTTTAGCCGTTGGCTTATCCACAGGAACGTATAGCGTCACCGTAGAAGATGCGAATGGATGTGGTGAAGTTCGAGACATTTTTGTACCTGAACCGTCCAATCCAATTACGACTACGATACAAATGGACTCGACCTTGTGCTTTGGGTCAAGCGATGGAACAGCAACGGTCACCGCAGTAGGTGGCACACCTGATGCCAATGGAAATTATACTTATGCATGGAGTACCAATCCTGTGCAAACCACAGCAACAGCAACTAATCTAACAGCAGGATTATATTATGTGACCGTCACTGATTCCAATAATTGCTCAACTGTTGATAGCATAGAAGTGCTGCAACCCTCTGCTTTAGCGACTACAATGAGCAAAACAGATGTCCTTTGTTATCAAGGTAGCGATGGAACCGCAACGGTCACAACAATTGGCGGAACTGGAATTTATACTTACTTATGGAGTAACGGGCAGACTACACCCACAACAACTGGACTAGCTCAAAATTTATATTACGTCACCGTTACGGATGCGAATAATTGTCAAATTGTGGATTCTATTCAAGTCAATCATCCAACGGATCTAGCAACAACATTGACCCAAACCAATATTACTTGTTTTGGTTTCAATGATGGAACAGCAACCGTTACTCCTTCTGGTGGTGTTGGTAATTTTACCTACGTATGGAGCGATGGACAAACGACGAATACAGCTACCAATTTAACACCTGGCAGTCATACCGTCATTATTTCTGATGGAAATGTCATTTGTAAAGATACGGTCGAGGTCATTATTTTAGAACCTACTGCATTAGCTTCTACCATGACAGTCGAAGAAGTTTTATGTAAAGGTGATGCCACAGGAAAAGTTCGAGTATTCCCAACAGGGGCAACACCGCCGTATCAATTTGCTTGGAATAATAGTACGTCCACGATTGATAGCTTAGAACAAATTATTGCTGGGGTTTATGTGGTGACGGTAACGGATGATAATGGTTGTACGATTCAAGATAGCATTGAAGTTATCGAACCAGCTTTACCATTAACCGCAATGATTACTAAAACGGATATTACTTGTTTTGGAGACCGAAATGGTTTTATCAATATTGTTCCAAATGGTGGTTCAGCACCCTATAAATTCCAATTGGATAATGGAAATATTACCGCTCGCTCTGCCTTTACACAATTGGATAGAGGAACTTATACTGTCAATGTGATTGATAATCACGGTTGTATTTATACAGAACAAATTGAAATTATAGAGCCGGATGAATTAACCGTTGACTTAGGTAATCCAGTTATTCAACTTGATTTTGAAGATGATTTAGAGCTTGTTCCAACCGTCAATGGTGGCATTGAACCGTATAATTACACATGGTCACCCGAAGATTCTTTAGGTTGTGATACCTGTCCAACTTATCAAATTACCGATATTTTCAATGAAACGCTCTTCCAATTACTCGTAGAAGATGCCAACGGCTGTACCGCAGAGGATGATATTCGAGTGAATGTCGATAAAAATAGAGTCGTCTTTGTCGCCAATGGATTTACACCAAACGGTGATGGTAATAATGATTTCCTTTACGTTCAAGGAAATTATACCACCGCTTCCGTCAAAAGCCTACAAGTTTGGGATCGTTGGGGCGAATTAGTATTTGATGCTTCCAATACGCCTATCAACGATAGCAGCGTCGGCTGGGATGGTACGCTTAATGGTAAACCAATGAATCCAGGTACGTTTGCTTGGCGTGCCGTTGTAGTGTTTAAAGATGGTGCGGAGGTTTCTTATAATGGTAGTGTTTTGTTGTTGAGGTAAACCGCTACGTCATTCCGTGCTTGACACGGAATCTCCCAAGCCGTAAGAACGCAAAAGGTCAGCTTTTCTGAATTTGGAAGGCTGACCTTTTTAGTTTCATTAATTTTAACCTAAAAGATTAATTTTTTTCATTCAAAAGATATTTTCGTTTATAATTGGAACTTATTTTATGTTTGTAGTATTATCTTTTTTTAAAACTCTAAAAGATTATGGGTAGTGCTATATTTGTAAGGCTCTTAGCTCTAGATTATAGTGACAAATAAAATA
>CAYLSF010000175.1:1414-9436 GCA_964385675.1 uncultured Saprospiraceae bacterium | reverse complement strand
GTAAAACGCTCAATACCTTCTCTACGGTAAAACCCTGTATTATCTTCACAGATGGCATTTCCAAAACTATCAAAAATGGAGACTAACATACCTTCTTTACTAATCTCGCATCTAAGTTTATCTGTTACTATACTATATTTATCGCCTTCGTCATCGAAGAATACTTGTAGGGATTCTGGCTTAAACTTTTTATCAATGGCATAAGAAAAGTCTTTTAAAAAGTCGCCATCAAAAGAGTATCTAAATCGAATAATACTATTGGTCAATACATGTAACCTAAGAATTACTTTATTTTCACAGTAGAACTGAAAGTGTCCACCATTTCTTTCATATCTTATAATAGTAGAAGGTCTTGAGCGTTTTACAACATCTTTACTCCTTGCACTTCCTTCTGATTGTTTTGCTTGTTCTTCTAATTCTTCCATTTTGGTATAAAATTTTAAAACAGATTACATCTTTTAAATTACATAGAGACATCATTTTAAGAATTGTCACTCTATATTAGTTTCCATCAAATATATTTTTTTAACAGTAGATCGAAAGTAGGAATTTTTAAATTGAGAATGGATGTTTTAATGGTAGGATTTTTAGAGTATTTCTGAGATTAGGATATTAAAAATTAAAAAGGGCTTAACCACCATCTGGTAGAAAGCCCTTGACCCTGTATAGGATCGTTTTGTGTGATGAAGTAATTAAAGTAATGTATCTTAAAATCTTACGATTGTTTTTCTGAATTATCTTGAGCGAAACTTTGAACTTTAGAGGATACTTTTCCTCCTAAGGACTTCGCATCTGCTACAAACTGATCTTTAATATTTTTAGCAATTGGTGATAAATCCATTGCTTCTTTTATAATCAATTCTTTTTCCTCTTCTGTGATTTTACCATCTGCCAATGCTCCTAATATGGCTTTTACCAAATCTGACATTTCAGACGCTAATGCTTTGAACTTTCTGAAATAGTACATAATTCCTGCCAAACCACTTGAAAAAATAACAATAGCTACTATGATTAATATAATTCTAAGCATCTTTGGATTTTGTTTTTAATGGTAAATTCAAAAATTTAAATTTGGTTACTATGATATAGCAACCTGTTCATATTCAGTTCAATATTACTGATAATTTTGAAATATTGTTACATCAAAGGATGTTTTTTTAAGATCATGAATAATTTTATAGCCACGAATGCACGAATAAATATCGAATAAAATCATTTGTGCATTCATGATAATAATAATAGTTAGCCACGAATAAATACAGAATAACGTCATTCTTATATTTGTGACAATAAATAATTAATAACACTCAAATTATGTCTAACCTAATTTTTAAAGAAGAAGCTTATCAAATAATTGGTACTTGTATGGAAGTTCATAATCACCTAGGATATGGTTTTTTGGAGATTGTCTATAAAGACGCTTTGGAGTATGAATTCAAAAAAAAAGGTATCCCCTATGAAAGAGAAAAACAATACGAAGTAAATTACAAAGACATTATTTTACCTCATAAATTCTACGCTGACTTTGTTGTTTTTGATAAAATCATATTAGAAGTAAAAGCCGTCTCAGGGTTTGATGATAAATTTTACGCACAATGTATCAATTACTTAAAAGTTTCTCAGAAAAGATTGGCTCTCTTAGTCAATTTTGGACAAGGAAGATTGATGTATAAACGAATTGTATTTTAATTTTATGGCCACGAATGCACGAATAAATATCGAATAAAATCATTTGTGCATTCGTGACAATAACATAATATTGATTTTATGGCAGCTTTACACCAAAGAAATCGTATCATATATGGGTCAACTATTATATTGACCATTATATTAGGTCTTTTAATTAGAAAAAACGGAACTTATTTTCCATCCTTTATTGCGACTTATGCTCCTGATACATTGTGGGCTATGATGGTATTTTGGATAATGGGTTTTCTATTTCCCAACAAGAAAACGCTAACCACTAATTTATATGCCTTATTATTTTCTTATGGAATTGAAATTAGTCAGTTATATCAAGCCGAATGGATTAATTCCATTCGACACACAACATTAGGAGGACTTATATTAGGATTTGGTTTTCTTTGGTCGGATATAGTAGCATATACTATTGGAATTTTGATAGGTACTGGTATTGAAAATTGGATGATTCTAAAAAAATAGTTTTGATTTTGCTAGATAAAAATGGACTAAAACAAGATTGTTCTTAAATCAAGCTATATCTTTGTTACATCAAAGTGAAGCGAGTTTACCTAGATTAAAATATTTAGAAAAATGTACGATTTAATTTTAAGTTTTATTACGGCTTTTGCCTTAACGTATATTTCAATTCCATCTGTGATAGGTGTAGCAAGAGTGAAACGACTTTTTGATGAACCCGGAGAGCGACGTTCTCATACCGTAAGTACGCCTTCTTTAGGTGGGGTTGCTATCTTTGCAGGGTTAGTTTTTGCCGCTACACTTTGGACTCCTTTTAATTATTTCGCCGATTTACAATATATTCTTTGTGCCTTAATCATTATCTTTTTAATTGGTGTGAAAGATGATATTGTTCCTATGACACCTTACAGGAAGTTTGCAGGACAAATCTTTGCAGCTTTCATTTTAGTATATAAAGCCAATGTTAAGATTACAAGCTTCTATGGTTTATTTGGTTTGTATGCTTTACCTGAATGGTTTAGTGTTCCTTTATCCATTTTTACAATTATATTAATTATCAATGCTTTCAACTTAATTGATGGTATCAATGGTTTAGCAGGTAGTTTAGGTGCATTGATTTCATTGACTTTTGGAATATGGTTTTTCTTGGTAGAAAAAGCGGAACTAGCCATTGTAGCCGTAGCTTTAACGGGAGCTATTGTTGGTTTCTTAAAATATAATTATACCCCTGCTAAAATATTTATGGGGGATACGGGTTCACTGCTGGTCGGTTTAGTCTGTTCCATGTTAGCTCTAAAATTTATGGAAAGTCATAATTCCTATTTGGTGGAAAAGATTGCAGAAAAACCTTATTTGGAATTATATAAGATTCAAGCCATTCCTGCGGTCACCATTGGAATTTTAATTATTCCTTTATTTGATACGCTTCGAGTATTTACCCGTCGAATATTACAAGGTAAATCACCTTTCTATCCTGATAAAACTCACTTACATCACTTGTTGTTAGATTTAAATTGCTCACACATGCAAGCAACAGGTGTTTTAGTAGTCACTAATGTAGTTTTTGTCTTAATTGCCTACTTTTTACAAGGTATTGGAACTTTTCCATTACTTATGGTCATTTTAGGACTAGCAGTGATTGCTTCTTTGATTTTAGAAAAAGCGGCTAAAAGAAGTCGAGAACGGAAGTTAGTTGCCTAGTTGCTTGGTTATTGGTTACTTAATAAACAAATAACTAAGTAACCAATCAACCAATAACCAATCAACACTATGACAAAATATTATTGTTCTTTATTACTCTTGTGGATTTGCCCATTACTATTGGGAGCTCAAAGTCGTTCTAATATAGAAAAAGAGCGGAAGTCACTGCAAAAAAATATCAAAAAGACGACTGCAGCGATTAAATCTACGCAAAAGAACAAGAAGGCTACATTGCAGAAGTATTTACTACTAAAGGAACAAGCTCAATCAAGAGCAGAATTTATAAAAAACCTTCAAGATGATCTAACCACACTAGAGACGAGTGTAGCTCGTAATCAAGAAATTGTTACCGCATTAAAAAACGATTTAAATCAAGCTAAAAAAGATTATGTTCATTTCGTAAAAAAAGCCTATCGGCAAAAACATTCCAACCAACGCTTACACTATTTATTTTCTGCTAAAAACTTTAATGATGCCATTCGACGCTGGCAATATCTAAAACAATACCATCGCTTTCGCAAAAAGCAAGCACGTTATATTTCAGATACACAAACTTCGATTGCAACTAAAGTATCTGTATTAGCTATGCAAGCCAAAGAGAAACAGGATATATTAGATATGGCTGCTGCTCAAAAAGAAGAATTGGATAAGGCTGTAGCTAACAAAAATAAGTTGCTAAAGCAATTGACGAATAAAGAAAAGGCACTCAAAAAAGAATTAGACCAACAGCGGAAGGCTAAAAATCAATTGAATAATGCTTTGGAGGCCGCTATTATGGCGGAGAACAGAAAGCGTAGAAAACGTTCAAAAACAAGGCAAGGACTAAAATCCAAACCACCCAAATTATCTAAATCTGAAACGAAATTAGCATCCAGCTTTCGGAAAATGAGGGGACGGTTAACAATGCCTGTAAAGGGTAAAATTGTTGGTAAATTTGGTGTTCAAGTTCATCCTACTAATAAAAGAGTAAAAATTAAAAACGATGGTGTTTACATTCGCACTTCTAAAAATGCCGTAGTAAAATCTGTATATCAAGGCAAGGTTGTCAGTGTAGTTTATGTACCTAGCCTCGAAAATGCCATTATGGTGCAACATGGCAATTATTATACAGTCTATTCAGGCATCCAAAAGGTATTAGTCAAAAAAGGGCAGACAATTAAAAAAGGACAGTCCATCGGACGAGTCGGAACAATCAAAGGCAAATCAGAGTTGTATTTTCAAATTTGGAAAAATGAAACTCGACTCAATCCTGAACAGTGGTTGAGAAAGTGATTGTGTTGCCTTTGGCAAATTGTGTCGTTCCGCCGATAGTTATCGGCAGAGTGACACAATCACACAATCAGCGAAGCGATACAATCATTTCCTTCAAATTCAAAATTCAAAATTATATATGGGTAACGACTGGAATATTGGTCAAAAGTCAACAAAAGGCTTAGCTAAAAAAGAGGAACGAGCCGTTTTAGTCGGTTTGATCAAGCAAGGTCAAGACGAAGAGCGGGTTGATGAGTTTTTGGCAGAATTAGAATTTTTGGCAGAAACAGCAGGGGCTAAAACCGTGAAACGGTTTGTACAACGGTTAGCACGCCCCGAACCTCGTACTTTTGTACGAAAGGGTAAATTGGAGGAAATTCGATTATTCGTAGAAGAAAACGAGATAGATTTAGTCATCTTTGATGACGACCTTTCTGGTAAACAAGTCAATAACTTAGAAGAAGAACTAAAGCGAAAAATATTGGATCGCTCTAGCTTAATCTTAGATATTTTTGCGAGTCGAGCACAAACGGCTCAAGCAAGAACACAGGTTGAATTGGCTCAAATGCAATACCTACTACCTCGATTGCGTGGACTTTGGACACACTTAGAGCGTCAACGAGGGGGTATCGGGATGAGAGGACCAGGTGAAACGGAGATAGAAACGGATAGACGTATCATTCGAGATAAGATTGCTTTACTCAAGAAAAAACTCGAAAAGATTGACCGTCAAAACTTGACACAACGCAAAAATAGAGGTCAAATGGTACGGGTTTCTTTGGTTGGTTATACGAATGCGGGTAAATCAACTATGATGAATTTAATCAGTAAATCTGAGGTGTTTGCTGAAAATAAGTTATTTGCGACTTTGGATACAACAGTGCGAAAAGTCGTGTTTGGTAGAATGCCGTTTTTATTATCGGATACGGTTGGTTTCATTCGTAAACTCCCACATCACTTAGTAGAAAGTTTTAAATCTACTTTAGATGAAGTGCGAGAAAGTGATATTTTAATTCATTTAGTAGATGTTTCTCATCCAAATTATGAAGATCATATCACTACCGTCAATAAAACTTTAAAGGATTTAGGAGCATTAGAAATTCCTACTTTTTTGGTTTTCAATAAAATGGATTTATATCGTAAAAAGTATTTTGATGAATATCTAGATGAACCTACTCGATTGGAAATAGAAGCGGAATTACTTCAAAACATGAAAAATAAGTACAATGTAGAAGTCTTATTCGTTTCAGCGATTGATAAAGAGAATATAAATGTCTTTAGAGAAAAACTAGGGACAATGGTTCGAGAGAAATATGAAGAACGGTATCCTTATCAGACGAAGTTTTGGTAATTTCTTTGGGACACGGAGAACGCTGAGAAGACACAGAGATACGCAGAGATTTTTTTATATTATTCTTCGTGGTTCTCTGTGTTTTCTTTGTGTTCTCCGTGCCTGTCTGCCGACAAAGGCAAGTCCAATTAATCACCCCACCTCCACAAATTGCATATCATACAATTCTTTATAATGTCCATTCGGTAGTTTTAATAATTGCTCATGAGAACCAATTTCCATGATTTCACCTTTGTCCAATACCATAATTTGATTGGCATGACGAATGGTTGAAAGTCTATGAGCGATAATGATGGATGTACGTTTGGTAACCAATTTTTCGATGGCATACTGAATAACTGATTCAGTTTCTGGATCAATAGAAGATGTAGCTTCATCTAAAATCAAAATATCTGGATCAAAAACTAAGGCTCTGACAAAAGAAATCAACTGACGTTGTCCCATAGATAAGGTTGCCCCTCGTTCCATCACCTCATAATCATAACCGCCTGGTAATTTTTGAATAAATTCATGTGCCCCTATCATTTTAGCAGCTTCTATGACTTGCTCTTTTGATATAGAATTATCTCGAAGGGTAATATTTTCTAAAACTGTTCCTGAAAACAAGAAAACATCCTGCAAGACCATCGCTATTCGCTTACGATAGCTTAATAATTCAAATTCTTTAATATTAACGTGGTCGACTAAAATCTGACCATCTTGTATTTCGTAAAAACGATTAAGAATATTAATAATTGTAGATTTTCCAGAACCCGTACTTCCTACAATCGCTAAGGTTTCATTGGGTTGAACAGTAAAGCTAATTTTCTTTAATATCGGTTCACCTTCTATATAAGAGAAATCTACCGTTTTAAATTCAATATATCCATTGAGATTTTGAGGTTTAATTGCTCCTTTATTATCAATAAAATCAGTTCTATCCAATAGGTCAAATACCCTTTGAGCAGCAACTAAGCCCATTTGTAAGGTATTGAATTTATCTGCCAACATTCGCATAGGGCGAAATAACATACTTAAATAAATTGGAAAAGCTATTAAAGCACCCAATGTTACTTCATTCCCAATAACACCTCTCGCTCCCCACCAAACCAATAACCCTAAGGAAGCCGCAGAAAGAATTTCAATAACAGGAAAATAAATGGCATAGTATAAAATTGAATCTAAATTCGCTTGTGTATATTCTCTATTAATGGCTTTAAATTTTTTCAATTCCTTTTCCTCTGCATTGAAAATTTGAACAATCCGCATTCCTGTGATTCGTTCTTGTAAAAAAGCATTCTTTATAGAAATCTGAGTTCGTACTTTTTGGAAAGCTACTTTTACTTTTTCTTTAAAAATATAGGTGCTAATAATCAAAAGCGGAAAGGTTGTGATACATACCAAAGTTAATTGCCAACTGGTATAAAACATAATCCCTAGTACTGCAAATAAGGATAAAATATCTGCAATAATTGTTATGACACCTTGCGAAAAAACGGTATTAATGGTTTCAATATCATTAATAGTACGAGTTGTAGAAGTACCGATTGGGGTTTTATCAAAATATTTAAGTTGAAGGCTTGTAATATGATTAAATACTCGAACCCTTAAATCTCGAATGATAGATTGACCTAGCCAATTAGTGATATAGATAAAAACATACCTTAAAAAAGCATTAATGACTAAAACCCCAACTAATAACATCAACATCCTGTTCAGCCCCTCAGGATCAAAAATAAGAATATAATTATCAACAGTTTGTTGTATCAAATAAGGTTGCAAAATAGCAATAGGTGCCATGATAATAGCTAAAAAGCTAGCTCCTATAAAAGTCCCTTTATGAGGTACAGCTAGTTTTAATACTCGCCCTAGTAGATACCAATCAAAATTATTCTTGTTCTCTGCTTCCTTTTTCAAAATGTTTTCGTTTTAAACTGTATCCCTTATCTTACCGATTTATAACAAAATAAAATAATAGAGGTTGTAAGTTAACCATAAATGTACAAACGGTAATCCCGATAACTATCGAGACTACCGTTTGTATATAAAATACTTTTATTTAAATTCTGCAATCCCAATAG
>CAYLSF010000175.1:0-1386 GCA_964385675.1 uncultured Saprospiraceae bacterium | reverse complement strand
ATTGTTTAAACGGATCGGAATAACGCTCATCATTAATCATATCATAATCCGTCAACGTTTTTAAGTAAGCCACCAACTGATTTTTTTGTTGTGGCGTAAAATTCATCTTTTTAGTTGTACCATCTTCATTTTTTAACTCTTGATGAAGATTATCATGATCTTGAATACCATTACTATAAAAATCAACTACATCTTCTAAAGTTTCAAAACGCCCATCATGCATATAGGGTGCAGTTAACTCTACATTACGTAAGACAGGGACTTTAAACACACCCACTAAAGCCTCTATATTTCTAAATTCACCGATACCGCCATCTGTATAAACTAAATCTAATCCATTAGATGCTCTTTCGACTATTGGGTTAACATGATTGCTGCTATGACAACCTGCACAGTTTGTATTAAATAAAGCCTTACCTTGATTTTCTTCATTACTATAGTTAGCGAAAGGAGTATTAAAATTACTACTTAACCCTTGATCAAATTTAGTATTGGTACTATTGATGGTACGAACAAATTCTGCTAGAGACTCTGTAATTCTATTTAAAGTAACCAATTCATCTCCGTAAGCTCTCTTAAATAAGATTTGATAATAATCCTCTTCGGCTAATTTAGCAGACACATCCTCTAAATCCATTCCCATTTCAATAGGATCCGCAATAGTCATTTCACATTGTTCTTCTACTGTTGTAGCACGTTCATCCCAAAATAATTTTGGTAATGTGGTTGAAACGCCACCACCATAAGTGATATCAACCCCTACGATTGAACCTAAAGCAAAAGAATTTCTAATCGTTTTTACCCCTTGAAATCCATCACTAAGGTCTTTTGGGTCTGCAAAAGCATTGGCTTGGTGATGGCAAGAAGCACAAGAAACTGCATTATTTAATGATAGTTTTTTATCATAAAAAAGAACTCGACCTAATGTAGCTTTTTCACTATTAATGGGAATAAAAGCGGAGTGTACATGACCCGGAAATTTTACTGAGTAAGTAGCTGTTTGAGCGGGTAAATCTAGTGTTTGACTCAACACTTTATTATCTTCTTCCCAATAATTAACCAATTCTTCTGTGATAGCTTTATCACAAGAAGATATGATTCCAGCAAATACAGCGAAAATTAGTAAGAATGTAAAATTATTTTTCATTGCTCATAAGATTTAGATAAAAAATGAAAGATTGAATTTTAATGTTATGAAATTATAAAAAAAATGTCATAAATATTTGGTTTTGACATTTTAAAGGAGATTTATTTTGGATTTTTAATAAGTCTAAATATATAATTAGCCTAGTGATTATCAAAATCACTAAATAGTATCTTTAAATTTATCTAATTCCTCAAAGATTTAGTTCAAGTTAATTACGGGTAGTTCAAATTCTTCTATTG
>CAYLSF010000174.1:0-9436 GCA_964385675.1 uncultured Saprospiraceae bacterium | reverse complement strand
TTAGACTAATTTTGAATAAAAGAATGGAATTAATCTTTTATTTAACTTTAGCCGTTGTAAGAATTGAGGTTAGAGATACCTTTATTATTTGAATTAAAAAAGTCAGAAAAATATGTTAACCAAACGAATGGAAGACGCTTTAAATAAGCAAATTGGACTAGAGGCGTATGCATCATTTTTATATTTATCCATGTCTTCATGGTGTGATCAAGAAGCACTAGGAGGTTGTAATGCTTTTATGCAGCGTCAATCAGATGAGGAAAAAATGCACATGTTGAAACTATTTCATTATGTGAATGAACAAGATGGACATGCTATTACACCTGCTATTGCACAACCTCCATTAGATTTTGGAACTATCCAAGAAATGTTCAAAATGGTATATGCACATGAGCAAAAAGTCACTAAATCTATCAATGATTTAGTAGTAATTGCGATGGAAGAAAAAGACCATGCGACGTATAATTTTTTACAATGGTACGTAGAGGAACAACGAGAGGAAGAGGCTTTGATGCGTTCTATTTTAGATAAGATTAAATTGATTGGCGGAGGGCCACAAAGTTTATACTACATTGATAAAGAAATTGAGAAGTTGAATAAGGCAGAAATGAAAGCGGAAGCTGCCGAGGCTTAGTCATAGATTATAGATGGTTAGTGACTAGGTTAACTAATCACTAACCATTCTGATTTATTTTCTCTTGACTTTATCCAAAAAGATTTTAGCATTATACCACTCTGTTTCAATATCTGCATTATACTTTTTATAGAAACGAATCGCATTTTTATTCCAATCTAATACTTGCAATTTAACCAATCGACAATTCCACTCTCTTGCTATATCTAATACTTGGTCAAATAGCATTTTACCTACCCCTGTACGTCGATAACTTTCTGTAACTACAAAATCATCTAAATACAACATTTTACCTTTCCATGTAGAATAAGTCATATAGTACAATACCATACCAATGACTTCCCCTTCCGCAATGGCAACATGAGCTTGAAATACTTTATTATTAAAGTCTTCTTTTAATTCGGGGAGTGTGACTACGACATCTTTTTCGGCATATTCATAAATGGCTAATTGCCGAATTAAATTAAAAATTGGTACCAAGTCTCGTTCGGTTGCTTTTCTTATGGTAATATTCTCCATATCTTACGTTGCGAAGTTGAGTTTATTTATAAAAAGCCGAAAGTATGAAAAAAAATTTCATTTATATACTAATTATTACAATCATTTCTAGTTGTGCCCCTTCTCAACGTCTTTCTTTAAGTTTAAACCTTCAAGAAGACGATAAATTTATAGTACGAATGAGTCAATTGAATGAAATGGATATGAATATAATGGGAACATCGCAGGCTTCTACACAGTCTCAAATTATAGATTATCAATATATCATTGCGAGTAAGGATGGTAAAGGCAATACCAATTTTCAAACGACGATAAAAGATATAGAAATCTTTGAAAAAAGTCCTCAAGGTACGGTAGAGTTTAACTCTAGAGAAAGTGGAGATGTCGCTTTAGATGATTTAAAAACAAGAATGTATCAAAAAATGCTGGGACAGTCGCTTTATTTTACATTGGATTCAAAAGGCGATATTATAAAACTGACAGGAATGGATGAAATGTTTGAAGCTGTTTTTGACGATCAAGCCTTTAAAGATAATCCGATGATAGAACCGATGAAAGATTTAATGATTCAGCAGCTGGGCAATGAAGCTTTCAAGGAAAGTTTTTCTATGTTTGTTAACTTCTATCCGCCTAAGCCTGTAGAAATTGGAGATAGTTGGACTAAATCTGATACCTTGTTTAGAAATATTGGGATTATTACCAATAGTACCTATACACTCAAAAAACGAGATAAAGGAAAAGCCTTTATAGCCGTGAATGCTACGATTACACCAAACCTTGAAGCCGAAGGATTGGACTTAGGGGTTATGAAAATACAATATAATCTAAACGGTACTCAAACGGGTAATATCACAGTAGATGAACAAACAGGGTGGGCTACGGGTATTAATGTAAAACAAAACCTTACAGGAACGCTTAAAATGTCGGGGGCTTCTTTACCTTCAGAAATTGAATCTGATGTGGATATGAAAGGGGTTTATTCTTTTGAACGGTTGAAGTAGAAATTAGTGATTAGTTTACAAGAATGTTACTTTAAGCATAATCAACGTTATTATTGTATCTAAATTAAAAATGGATGTCTAAAATCAATAAGGCTTCTAAAATGGGGCAGATGATGAATACGATGCCACAAATCGGTGAAGTAGTTTGGATAAGTATTCGACCTAAAAAGCGAGCGGCTGTGCAGCCTGTCAAGCAAGTTGAGGTTACGATTGAAGAGGGTTTAGAAGGCGATCATTATAGTAAACAAGGGGGCAAAAGACAGGTTACTCTAATTCAAGCAGAACATTTGGATACCGTAAGTTCGATTTTAAAAAAAGAGGTGACACCAGATTTAGTGCGTCGTAATATTGTAGTCAAAGGGATCAATTTATTATCCTTAAAAGATCAACAATTTCAAATCGGAACTTGTATTTTAGAAACCACAGGACTGTGTCATCCTTGCAGTCGAATGGAGCAAAATTTGGGTGCAGGAGGCTATAATGCGATGCGAGGGCATGGCGGAATTACGGCTAAGGTGATTCAAGGTGGTCAAATTTTAATTGGAGATACGGTTCAATTTTTAAACACAAACAGCTAACTAATTTTATATGAATTTCAACTCACCATCAGGGCGACTCGCCATACCCTTTGTATTAATCGCTATTACAGGATTAATGATAGGTGGACAAGGTACAATGTGGTCAGCTATTTTATTGGGTATTGGCTTATCAGGCGTATTTATCATTTTTTTATTTCGAGCTCAAATTCATTGGTATTATTACAGTAAGAATCCACCGCCTGTAAGTGAAGAATTGATGAAGATTTTACATCATAAAATGCCTTATTTTCGTCAACTGACCAAGGAAAATAAGATTCAGTTTATGCGAAGAATCTCCATCTTTAGTATGTGTAAAGATATTGAATCGTTGAGTGAAGATACGGTACCCGCAGATATTAGAGGACTAATTGCTGCCGCTGCTGTTCAATTAACCTTTGGAAAAGATCGTTATCTTTTGCCCAATTTTAAAAAAATAATGGTCTATCCAAGTCTATTTAGGTCTGTTCAAAATACGAATCCACATGGTAGTGAGACTTTCTTAGATGAAGAACACAAACACCATAGTTGTTTGGTATTTGCAGCGGATAGACTAATGTTAGGGGTTACGGATCCGGCTCAAGGTTACAATATTGCCTTACATGAAATGGCTATGGCATATAAGATTGAAAATAATATTAAGACTGATAATATTCCTTATCTCAATCATCCTAATATCAAGACGGCTTTAGCAGAAATCAGAGGGGCTAATTATTCTGTCATTAAAGCTTTTACACAGAATAAGGAATTAGATGTTTTTGGTTTAGCTATTGAGCATTTTTTTACACGTCCAGCCAATTTTCAAAACGTATTACCTGATTTATACCAATACTTGTGCGAATTATTGAATCAAAATCCTTTACAGGGCGAAACGCCTGTTTTGAAAGATATAGATTATAGTTTATTGTTAGAGCGTCATGCGTTTTAGAAAATTTTTTTGGATTTGCTTTTATTGTCTTTCTGTTGATAAGCAAGGCTATAGGGATATTCATTCAAAATTGTAAACCTACTTACTCCATAGACTTTAATACAATACACGACTCATCGACAACTATTATCTTCCGCCTATTTTACACTAGGAGACGCATTATAAATAACACTAGCAATTTTTAGTTGACTTTTAATTCTTTGTAGTACAAACATATTTTTAGTTTGAAATGTAATGGCTTTTCCTCCATTATTTGGGTGATATTGCCCTGTTACTTTACCTCGAACAATGACAATATCACCATGTTGAGAAAACTCAATGATTTCGTGTTTCATGTCAGCATATCCATACGCCTTTTGTTGTTTTAAATAAGCTAATAAATCTTTTTTACTCGTAATAGCAGGTTGATTTGGAGCCATGTGTCTTACATCATGAGTATAAACTTTAACTTGTTCTTTTTTAGAAATATCATTATCGTCCAATATGCTAAAAATAGCTTCAATCTCTTCTCGAATACTTTTAGATGATTTTATCCGAATAAAATTTCCTTTATAAAATAAGCCTGTGGGTTTATCTTCCTTATCGTATTGAATAGAGTTTAATTCATATTCATTATCACTTAACCATTTATAAGTATAGATTCGATAAGTTCCTAAGGTTTCGCCCTCAAAACTTACTTTTAAAGTCAAATTTCCTACACTATCAATATTTCCACCTCCTTTTCCTGCTCTAATTGTACCAAAACTAGATAAGTGAGCAACTTCCTTTGTATTAGGATTATATGACCAAAAAATATGTCCATTGGGTTCTGGTCCATCAATAATAGATAGTAAGCTATTCTCGGTATTAATTTGACAAGATACAGTGTGGTGATTTGGAATTTTTATAGTGTCATTATTCCCTCCCCAATTTTGTATCCATCTATCTTCCTTGAGTGTCCATTCTCCTATAAATTTCACAAATGGATTGTTTGAAAGTGCATTGGAATCTTGTAATTCTGTATTAGACGGTCTGCCATTTAATTCAAATTGAATAGCGGTCTGTTGTGCGGCTAATTGACCAACTATGAGTAAGAATAGTATTTGGATTAATTTCATTGGTTGTTTTTTACATTAAAAAACTGATTATTAACACTTTACATTAAAAAAAAGGTTTTCTTACAAAAACTTTGAGTAATCAAAGTATATTTTTTTTTGAACCACAAAGAAACAAAGAACACAGAAGCTACCTACAAAAAAGTGATACTATGATTAGATTAATATTTCTTTGTGTACCTCCTTTGTGATCTTTTGTGTCTTTGTGGTTAAAAATATTTTTTATAAGAAAACCCTTCATTGAAAAATTAATTGCTTCATAATAATGATACCTTCTACCATAAAGCAACACTAACCACTAACCACTAATAACTAATAACTAATTCACTCTCCCCCGTTCCTCTTCCGAACCCGTTGAGCGTTGTCTAGCCGTTTTTAAATCTTTTTTACCAAATTTATACGACATACTCAAACGAATAACTGAACCTTCCAAGTCATAATAAAAACGAGATACTCGGTTGAGTTGAGGTTGATTGATGCGCATATCCCAAAAGCTGCCTGTATTAAAAATGTCATTCCAATTGAGGGTCACTTTTACGTCTTTAAAGGTTTTTTGAACGCCTACATTTAGATTCCAACGAACAGGGACATCTCCCAAACCATACTGAAAAGCAGAGTAGTAATTACCGCCTACTTGAAGATTATAATCCTTTGGTAATTTAATATCATTAGAAAGATAAACCCCATACGTCCAATTGTCTCTTGCAATAACTTGATCATCAATAATCGGATTTTGATTAATCCAGTAGCCATTCATATTCAATCGAGTAGTCCACCAATTCGCCAATTCAAAAGGTAAACTCACTGTACCCGTCACCATTTGCCGACTATCCATATTGGCAGCTTGAATAACAAATTGATTTTTTTCTTCCAATACTAAAGGTTGTCCGTAAGCAATCGGTGCATCAGCATAATTATATTCTAGGGAGAATGAATAGGCTTTATGACGATAATCCAATTTAATATTATCCGTAAATGTCTGTTGAATACTTGGATTACCACTCAAAATCGTATTAGGTCCAAAAAAGAACAAAGCAGGTGCCAATTGATCAAAATTTGGACGCTGAATACGACGGCTATAAGCCATTTGAACCAAATTATTTTCATTGATTTGATGAGATACAAATAAAGAAGGAAAGAAATTTCCACTCTTTCGATTCACTAAATTTGCATCCGTTTCTGTGGTTAAATGTGCAGTGAAATATTCATAGCGTAATCCTGCTTTTAACGTTGTTTTTTTATCCAATTGATAATCACTTGAAAAATATAACGCCGCAATGCGTTCTTCTAGGTTAAAAATATTGGTGTAGTCTAAGTCATAAGCCCAATTTTCGCCCAATAAGTAAGCAACACTAATATCATTGGTAAAATTTGAAGTTGTCGCTTTTGCTCCTATTTCATATCGCCATTTATCATTGACCTTTTTAGTATAATCTATTTTAGCCACTTGAATATTGATAGGGGTTCGCTTTCGAGATTGAAACTGCTCATTACTCAATAGTGTATTGGCTTCATCAAAAGTAGATTGATTATAATCGGTAGGGTTATGGTCGATATAATGTAAATAATCATAATTCACATCTAATTTTTCATTGTCATTAAATTGATGTGTCAAACTAAAATTCGCCATTCCATGCAGCCAATGATTTTTTTCAACACTATGTAGATTTTCATAAAATGTTGGGTTTAAATTACTGGTTGTCGTAATATCCGTTTCAGCATCTAGTTTCCATAAAGTTGAATAGCCTGAAAATAGGATACCAACAATCGTTTTATCTGACCATTGATAATCTAGCCCTAATCGACCATTATGAAAAACTTGTGTAGCCGGTCGGTCGCTATATCCGCTGGTTTGCGTTACTAAATCATTAAACCGAATCGTATTACCAAATTGTGTGTAAGCTTGTATTAATTCATGATTAAAGGAATAATCCCCATATACATTGACTTTACCCTGTCGGAAATTAAAATTGGTATTGATGCCTCCTTTAGGTCGTACCCCGTATCCAAAGTTTCCCCCCAGATTTCCATTAAAGCCATCTTCCATATTTTTAACCAATACAATATTAATAATGCCTGCATTACCTTCTGCATCAAAATTGGCAGGTGGGGTCGTAATAATTTCTATCTTTTGAATATTATCCGCAGGCATACTCCCTAATAGTTGCATTAAGGCTTGTAAATCCATTCGACTACGTTTACCATTTATCATGATGATAACCCCTTGTTTTCCCATGACTGCAATAGCATTATTCGCTTGATCAACTTGAATGCCTGGTGATTTACTTAATATTTCTAAAGCATTTCCCCCTGCGGAGGTAACGCTATTTTGTACATTGACTACCATACGGTCAATTTCTTGGGTGTATAGTGGTTTTCTAGACACTACTTCTACACCTTCTAACACTGTCGCATTTTCTGATAAAATTAATGGTTGGATAGAATTAACTTGATTCGATATAATATTGATTTTATGATACTTTGGTTGATAGCCAATCATAGAAGCTTGTAGGATGGCATCAGTTGATATATTCTCATCTACAATTATTTGAAACTCCCCTTCTAGGTTGGTTACAACGCCTTTGATTAAGGTAGTATCCGTTGACTGTAATAATAAGATATTAGCAAAACTTACGGGCTCTTGTGCTTCATTGATAACTTTTCCGACTAACGTCGTTTGTGCATATAGACTGAAAACGATAAGTACATTTAAAAGAGTTAGTGTTGTTTTGAAAAAAATTACTTTCATAGTTTGTGCAATTTTGAATGATTTGAAAAATTGATACTACAAACGTAAAGGTCATTTTACCCTTTTTCAGCAATTCGTGCCGAACCGTAAATCCGCTAAAACAGATAACAAAACAAGTAGGAAACATGCCGTTTGTATTAATAAAGGCGTTGTTTGTAGGGTTAAAAAAGTGGTATCGCACAAGAGGGTGGAAAAGTGAGTAAGAAAGCTGTAATTTAGTTGCTAAAAGCTGTAGAATGATTGTCTTAACGCTTTCTTAATTTTTTAGAAGTCAAATATTTTATATGATAAATGTGGACACAGAGAACACAAAGGCAACACAAAGTGACACAGAGGTATCATACAATAATTTGAGTTAAATAAACTCCGTAGTGCTTTGTGTCTTCTCTGTGTACTCCGTGTCCTGTAATAAAAAATACGCTCAAAACTAATTGATGAATTCGATATTAAACATAGAAAAAAGCTACAATACTTGGAATTGGGAACGCATTAGCCGACATATTTTATATTGGTCAGCTTGGACTATTTTTTATATGTTGGTCAACGCTAATTACAATAATGAGCCCTATTTGAATTGGTTATTTGTGGAGCTGTATGTAATTCCTGTTAAGTGGGTTTTCACTTACACGGTGATTTACTGGCTGATGGTACGCTTTTTTTATACCAAAAAATACCTTCAATTTTTCTCTCTCCTAGTTCCGTTATCTATTATATGCGGAACGGCTATTCGGTATATTCAAGTGACTTACTTGTATGCCAAATATTTCAACATTGTCAATAAAGATTTGAGTATTTTTTCTATAAAAATTACTTTCAATACGCTTGATTTGGTGTATATAGCAGCTTTGGTAGCGATTATCAAATTAATACAACACAATAAAAAACAGGAACTCAAACATCAAGAACTTTTAAAACAACGACTAGGAGCAGAATTACAACTACTTAAAAATCAGCTACATCCTCACTTTTTATTCAATACGTTGAATAACCTCTATGGTATGATTCTCACCAAAGAAGAACAAGCCGCAGATGTGGTGATTCGATTATCGAATATGATGAGTTATATGCTATATGAGTGCGATGTACCCAAAATTGGATTGTCGAAAGAAGTAAAGCATTTAGAAAATTATATTGAGTTGGAAAAGATTCGGTATAAAAATCGGTTAGACTTATCCTTTGAAGCAGTGGGAGAGATTGAGGATAAGCAGATTTCTCCATTATTGTTACTGCCATTTATTGAAAATGCGTTTAAACACAGTGCTGCCAAAGAGGATAAGCAAACTTGGATAAATATCAACCTTTGGGTGCAAGCGGATAAACTATCGTTTTCGATAGAAAATAGTTTACCCAATGAAATTTATGAAACAGAAAAAAATACGATTCAAAGTGGTATTGGACTGCAAAATGTAAGAAAGCGGTTGGAATTATTATATCCAAATCAACATCAATTGATAATAACAAAAGCAGATACTTTTTTAGTTAAATTAGAATTAGAAGGTTTGTAAGCAATTTAAATTTAAGTCTAAATGAACTGCATTATAGTAGATGACGAACCGATGGCGATAAAAGTCATTGAAAGTCATATTCAACATATTGACAACCTAAAAGTAGTAGGTACTTACAATAGTGCGATGGCAGCTTTTACAGCACTTCAAACCCTTTCGGTAGATTTAATCTTTTTAGATATTCAAATGCCAAAAATGACAGGCTTGACCTTTGTAAAAGCCATTAATCAATCCCCTTACATTGTGCTAACAACGGCACACCGAGAATATGCATTGGAAGGATATGAATTAAATATTACAGACTATTTGTTGAAGCCAATTTCATTTGAGCGATTCATGAAAGCTATGGCAAAAATTTACGCGTTAGAGCAGAAGCAAATATCGAATACCCCTGTAAATATTGAATCCCAAACGGTAACAACCTCTTCTAAACCCTTTGTGTATGTTAAAGC
>CAYLSF010000173.1:0-9441 GCA_964385675.1 uncultured Saprospiraceae bacterium | reverse complement strand
ATTTTGATTATTAATCATATAAATATATTTATAAATAGCGAATATGTAGTACAGGTTATTTGTTTAAATATTTGATTATCAGCTGATTTTAGCTGTTGGTTTACATTTTTGATCATGGAAATTTCTTCATAAAGACGTTCGACTAATTAAACTACATCTTCTTTGTAATCTGAATCGCACTAATCGTATTATTTGGACCTCTAAAATATACGGCTAAGTAAGCATAAGGACTATATAACCAAGCCACATAAACGTTAGTATCTGATCGGCTAAATTCAAATAACATATCATAAGGTTTGGGAATATTTTGTAGAACATCTTTTGTCATATACCATTCTAATCCCATCGGTAGTTCGTAAGGGTTTTTCTCACCATTTCTATAATTAGCAGGTCGTGTGATTCTAATATATTTCAATCGCTCGTGTGGATCTTGTGATTTTGGTCTAAACTTAAATGTCATATTTCTACTCTCTAATGTTCCTTCTTTACCACTGCTTTTTTCCTCTAATGGTAGCGTACCCGAGTCAATCAATTTTTCAAGAAAAATACTAGTTCCTTTGCTTTGACCAACTAGGTATAATAATTTTTGACCTTGCAACTCATTTAAATCCAACTCATTGCCGACCATTTTTCTATCAGCATAACTTCCTTTTCCTTTAGTTGACGAATTAGAAGAAGTTGTCTTTGAGGTGGTTTTTGAAGTCGTTTTTGATTTCGTTGAAAACGTCTTAGTCTTCACGGGTGCTGTTTTGCTTTTCTCTAGTCCATATTCATCATAAGTAACGGTATGTGTCATATTATTTTTCAAATTCTTAACCGTCCAAGTCTCTTGTCGATAGCCATATTTCATAGTTCCTTTTGAAATCGTTTTATCAATATGGTGTTCAATGATACAATCGCCATGTTGATAATCTACTTCCCATTTTCCTGTAGTGGTAGTCGTCAATTTTCCATTTTCAAAATATTGATATTTCCCTTTTCCATGTTTGAGACCATAAAGGTAATCACCTTCGTGTATCGTTTTTATCTTAGGTTTTTCATACCGTTTTTTAGGTTGAAATACGACTTTCATTTTTCCATGAACGATCCAATGTTCCTGCTTGGATTTATCTTTATGCTTCGCCTTTCCATATTTGTAATATTTGGTGTCAGAACTCGTTGTTTTAAAAACTGAACCATACCATATTGTGGTATCAGGCCCGTGATATTTTGAGCGACTGATATACCCAAATCCGTCAACTGTATATTGAGGGACTTTTTTAGGTTGTTCCCTAAGCCATTTTAATCGACTAGTATGTGATTTTTGACTTATATTAAAATTTTTAATGTGACTTTCCTTGTCCTTTTTAGCTTGCGTGTTCTCTTTTAATGTCTTTGCCTTTTGGGACTCATAAGTTTTAACGACTTTTGAATCTTCCAAAATCTCAATTTTACCTTTAAGAAACCATATCTTTTTTATCTGATTTGGGTGTGCCATAAATGCCTTCTGCATATCATCCCATAATAATTCATACAATACATTCATCATATAAATCACATCTTGATTTTTTTCCTTGATTGGATAGGGTTTATTGAGGAATTGTTTCACTTTAGCCGGATCAAATACGATTAATTCTTCATCAACAGACGTTAATACAATTTGGTCTTCCGTAAACGAAAAGCGTAGGGCACCTTTGCTACGTAAAGCTAAAAGTAAAGTGCTATTACTTTCAATATGTAAGCTGATGTCTCCTTCTTTTTCTTTCTCAAACCGAACAGTAGATTCAAAACTATTGTACAATTTTGGAAAGGTCGTTTTTATCGAAATATCAGGGATACCTTCATATTTATTTTTTCTAAAATAACGGTAATCTTCAATATTGGTAACAGCCGAGAATAGGCCTAACTTTGAGTTGGCGTCTTGAGACATCGGTAGGTTTTCTGGTATATGGATATATAAAAATTCCATCGCCAGTATTTTCATGATTTCATTTTGCTCGCAGGTGATGGTCTTTACCCTATCATATCTATTTGTCTTTAATTGCTCGCCTAATAATTTTCGATTAATCTTCCCTTCGCTTTTTTCATAAAAGCCTTCAGATTTTTGCGTTAATGTAATATCGAATTGACTACCGTTTTGAGTTACTTCATAAGTAATCGTGTAACTTTTATCTGGGGCATAAAACAAATAACTTCCCGTTCCAAATATTCCATCAGGTGTTTTAGTGATGGCTTTCAAGGTAAAGAGCGGACTGCCATTTATCTTCAAGAGATAAAGCCCACCCGCAATTGGTCTTTTCGATCTTTTTTCATATTCAATGTCCCCCATCGGAGTCTGAAACTTTATTTGAGCATTTAGTCCATTTCCTATCAATAACCATACAAGGCTCATCAATATGATTTTTGTTATTTTCATATTCAATATTTTGATTGATTTAATGAGGCAAAATTGGAGAGATAAGTTAGGCTATTCAATAGAACAGGTGTTCTATTTTATGTGATTAAACACTATACATTCTTTTGAATAGTCTCTTATGATTTAAAGATTAAATTGGGATTACTCTTGGATAATTGGGATAGTAATTATTATCAATAGAGTAAACACTGCTATGCTCATTTGTACAATTTAAAGGTATAAATATGAACAATAATAATAAGGGGCATTCTATAACTTGATGATTTATCATAATAAAATCAAATGGATTTTTGATATAAGTTAATCGTCTCAGATGGAGTTTAGTAAAAAACAAACTGATGATTACGCTTACATCTCCCAATCAAAATATTGTAACTATTAAAAAGTCAGATCCCCCTTCGGAATGATCTGACTTCTCACTTCTTATTGACTAACTATGAAAAAAATAGTATTACGGAATTTGGAGAATACATTTTGAGTCATCCAATATGAATACCCCAAAAACAATTTTCATTCTACCGATTTGGAAAAACATGACGCTCTGCGTGATAACTAGAGCGTACTAAAGGACCACTTTCCACATAGTCGAATCCTTTTTCTAACCCTACTTCTTTATACATCGCAAATACATCAGGATGTACAAATTCTTCAACGGCTAAGTGCATTTTCGTAGGTTGTAAGTATTGACCGATGGTTAATACATCACAGCCATGTTCCAATAAGTCATCCATAATTTCAAACACCTCTTCTTTGGTTTCTCCGAGTCCCACCATAATACCTGATTTAGTACGTTTACCAAATTCTTTGGTACGTTTAGTTTGTTCCAAACTTCTTTTATACTTTGCTTGTGGACGCACCTTTCTATATAGGCGTTTTACGGTTTCCATATTATGAGAAACCACTTCTTGACCTGCACTAATCATCAAATCTAAAGCTGCCCAATTTGCTCTCGTATCAGGAATTAAGGTTTCTATAGTTGTTTCAGGTGACACCATTTTAATTTCTCGCACCGTTGCATGCCAAATAGATGCTCCCCTATCTTTCAATTCGTCACGATTGACAGAAGTCAATACCGCATGTTTTACGCCCATTAACTTAATGGCTTCTGCCACGCGGAAGGGTTCATCTTCATCTAGTTCTGTTGGACGACCTGTTTTAACAGCACAAAAAGAACAAGAACGCGTACAAGTATTTCCTAAAATCATAAAGGTAGCCGTTCCTTCGCCCCAACATTCCCCCATATTTGGGCAATGTCCACTTTGGCAAATCGTGTGCAGTTTATATTCATTCACAATGCCTTGTACCCGACGGAAATTTTCACCATTGGGTAATTTTACTCTCAACCACTTTGGCTTTTTTGTCCGTTGTGGTTTGGGTTGTACAATTGGCAATTCTTTCAACATCCGCTATTAATTTTTACCCTCAATATTAATTGGGGGATGAATTATCAATTTTGAATAACAATAAAGTTTGACTTTAAAAAATGTAAAGATACAAACTTCTTAACTAGATATTCACTCTATACTGAAATTGGCATTAAAACAAAAAATGCTTATTGAAGGTTTAATATCCTCAATAAGCATTTTATTATGTGTTCAATTACGCATTATAATCGTAATTCTCAACCTGCCTTTGTCGACAGACAGGTTCTCAATTAATACCTACCATCGCTTACCAAGATTAACTGAGATATAAAAGTTGAAAAACATATTTGTGTTATCTTCAATAATCATAATAGGTACATCTTGAGCATAGATATCGGCAGAAAAACCGACTTCTAGTGCTTTTACTGTTTGGTCAAAAGCCCCCCAGTCTAAGTGTAAACCTGCCTTAATATGTCCGCCAGGGATAAAGCTAACTTCGTCTAGACCATACACAAATCCTGCTCCTCCTGCGATTGCCCCCCTTGCTAAGAATAGAGATTCATTTTCTGCACTATAGCGAGTGGGTTCTAATTGTGGAGGAATAGTCCCGGGCACATATAATTCAAGGTAATAAGGCTTTACGATTCCTAAAGTAGGCCCTACTGCGTAAGTTATTCCAACCGCTACGCCTCTTTTACGTGCTTTTTCTGTTAGGTAATATTTTTCACCGTAACTAGCACTAAGTCCATAAAAACTATTTTGCTTACCATAAGTAAAGGAACGTGGCGATACATTCCTACCTCCTGATACAAAATCAATTCTATCTACATACTCTTTTGGGTGCTTTAGCTCACTAAATTCAAATTGAAAAATAGTGGTTTTATAATAAGTTTTCAGCAAACCGTACGTTGCCCCCAATGTAAACCCATTTGTATGTAAAGCTAAATGCCCTGAGAGTTCTTTATTAAAGATAACCCCTTTAGTTTCTCGCTTTCTCGCTTCTTTGGCACTTGTGGACTGTGCAGCAACTTGACCTGTCCACAGGAATAATCCAATTAAAATTATAATTGATGGAAATTTCATATCCTAGTATTTAAAACCTACTTATGAATAAATAAACATACAAAATTTTAGTAACAAAATCCATGAATTGTGGAGTTTGTTCATCTAGATTGACAAAATCTTATAATTTATTGACGCAAAATAATAGGTTTATATTTTGATGTTTATCCAATAAACGTTCCTTGGTTCTATTTTGTGCTAAAATAGTATGGATTATTTTGATATTTGTCGAATGGTTGACGGGTTAGTGGGATTAGTAATCAAATATTATCTTTGCTATGTTATCTTATAATTTTATTTTCAATTACTAATCGCTAGAAGTCATCACACTATCATGAAAGAATTTTTAAGTGCTGTACTGTCTTTTAAGCCTACCTATCGAATGTGGTCATTTCTATTTATGACTATCATCGTTGAGCTTATTTTAATTACTGGAACGTTTATGAATTGGCACTTACGACAAATACCTGGTTTAGTCGAGTTCACTTTTATTAGTTTTTTAGCCTCGTTTATTAGTCATTTATCGGTTACTAAACAACCTAAACGTTTGATTACACTTGTTATCTATTTTGGATTAACAGGTTTTTTAGTGGATGCTGTTCTAATCAATCTGGATCAATTTCAATTTAATATCGAGCGTTTTTCTTTGTTCAAAACTCCTTTAGCACAGCTACTGACTTGGTTTTTCATGTGTTATGCTGTTTTTTCTACTTCATCAGCACTAGGTATTTTGCTTCAAAAAGGTAAGATAAATTATCCCTTAATTGGCGTATTCTTATTAGCATTTTTTGATGGTTTTTTGCTTATGGGCTATTCTTTTTTAATGGAACCTGTTGGGGTAAATGAAGGAACATGGACTTGGCTCGTTGATATACCACACAAATATTATAATATCCCTTTTATTGTATTTTTTGGGTATTTTATAGCGATGTTCTTATTATCATTACCATTCCGGCTTTTTGAGTCTATGCGTCCAGTTCAAGAGAGACATCTTCCGTTTCATGTTATTATCTTTTCACCTATCATTTTTATCTTATTAATGATACTGTTAATTTTAAATCTAATCAAATTAAATTTGATTGTAGTAACCGTAATCGGTGGATTCATTACAGCTTGTTTTTTATTGATATTTTTGATTACAGCATATACCTATTTAGAAGCCCAAAAGCAAGAAAATCAAATTAGTATAATTTCTAACGATATCAAATAATCATCATTCCTAACTTTCTACTGATCATGAGAGCATTTTTAAGTGCCGTTTTACAATTTAAGCCGACCTATCGAATGTGGTCTTTTTTATTGATGACAATTCTACTTCAACTCGTTCTATTAATAGGTACTTTTATGGATTGGCATTTACGTCAGATTCCAGGTTTAGTCCCTCTGCTATTCATAAGCTTTTTAGCGTCTTTTGCCAGTCATCTATCTGTTACCCAAACACCTAAGCGACTATTCACGCTTTTTGTATATTTTGCCTTAACTGGTTTTTTAATTGATGCTGCCCTGATCAATACAGAACAATTTCATTTTAACATTAAAGCAATTTATATTTTCAATACACCTGTAACGCAGGTACTATCTTGGTTCTTCTTATTCTACATTGTATTTTCTACCACATCTTCCATTGGTATGTTATTAAATAATGGTGCTATTAATTATTCAACACGATTTGCCTTCTTATATGCCTTCTTTGATGGTTTTCTACTAATGGGATATTCTCTTATGCTAGAGCCTATGGGGGTCAATGAAGCAAGCTGGACATGGACAATTGATACACCTCATCAATATTATAATGTACCTTATATGGTGTTTTTTGGCTTTTTTATAGCCATATTTGTATTGGCTTTACCCTTTAGAATTTTTGAGTCCCTTCGACCTGTTACCAAGCCTTCCCTTCCGCTTCATGTTATATTATTTCCTCCTGTTGTATTTATACTTTTAATGATACTCTTGCTATTAAATTTAATTAGGTTAGACTTAATCATCGTTTCAATTATTGGTGGGTTTATAGCTATCGCTTTTATATTAATATTTTTAATTGCTTTATTTTATCATCAAAAATTAAAAGGGAATCCACATTAATTTGAAATTTGGGATTTGGGATTTGGTGTGTTGTCCTAAAATACCTTCTTATTAAAAAACATTACTCTAATAGGTTACCTTGCAAAATTCTTCCCTATTAATAAGCAAAACAACGAGGAACACTATCCTCAAAGCTCCTTATTCTTTAACAACTTAAAATCAAACAACTCATGAGAGGTTTATCAATTGTTACCGTCTTAATGATGGTACTTTGCTTATCATTTACGGCTAGTGCCCAAATGACAACTTATTATTTCAGTCCAATTCCAGCAATTGGTGTAGGGCCTAATGGATTACCGACCAAAAAAATAGATGTGAATCCATACTGTTGTCCAAGTACCGCGATTAATGTAACCACACAACAAAATGTATCAGAAAGAGATTTTCAATGGGTTTTAATCCCTTTATCATTACCTCAAGGTGTTATTCGAAGTGTAACAGTTTGCTATGGTATCAAAGGAAAAGAAAAAGCCTATATTTCCCAAACTCGGATTACCTCTATGACAACCCCTAATCGTGCAAACGTACTATTAGATGACGGTACAGACCGACACAGTATGCGACCGACTTGCTATAATGTAGAGGGAGAAGTTCCAATAAAAGGTACAATGACTTTAGCCTTAAAAGTCGTTTTAAATCCTGGTGATCAGATTCGTATTGGTAGTATTGCGGTGGATGTCGAGCAATAAATGATATAAGTAAAAAAGGCAACTCTAGCTTAGAGTTGCCTTATCACACACTTGTTATTCAATTGGTTTTGAGGGTAGAATAGTATCGTATTGTTTCCGTTATTGTTTAATAAATTTGATATTTTGAGATTCGTACTCATTATTCAATAATCTCAAAAAGTAAGTTCCGCTAGGTAAATCTTCAATTGGTATCATGGAAGTTTCATCCGTTAAGGTTACTTGTCTAACAGCTTGCCCCAACATATTCATAATTACAGCTTGTTGTTCGTCCTGTAAATTTGGAATACGCACATTTAGTACCTTTGAAGCAGGATTTGGAAAGGTTTTGACTGCTACTCTTTCACCTTTTACAAATTCTACTTCAATAATTTCAGAATATTCAAAATTTCCATCAAAATCCATTTGCTTTAGGCGATAGTAGTTGACTCCCTCTTTGGGTGTGTTATCTTCATACAGGTAATACTGAGGTTCTAGAGTTGTACCATTTCCTTGTACAAAATCTAAAATCGTCCAGTTTTCTCCGTTTTCGCTACGCTCTACATAGAAGCCTTCATTGATTTCTTCTGATGCCGTTGACCAGTTTAAAATAATACGATTATCTTCTGCAAAGCCTTCAAAAGAAGTCATTTCGACAGGGAGAATCATATTCGTTTCAGAAATAAAATTAGAAGCCATTCCTGTCATATCGAAATTACTCAAATTAGCCGTAAAACCATTGCCCGTACAATCACTTAAAGTTGTAACGCTTGAATTATTTGCTCCTGCCGTACCATCTGTAAATTCATACTGTGCTAATAAGTTAGTAGCACTACAACTCACAGGTATATTATAATTTGCTAGTATTTCTGCATCTGTACGCATAACATCCCAAAATCGAATATAGTCAAATGTAATTGCTCCATTTTCGCCCCAGCGTTCTGAATATCCCATCGTCCAATTGTAAGTACCATGTGAATAAGCTCCACCAAATAGTGTTGACCAGTCTGCACCGCCATAATTATTATTAATCAGTTGGTAAAATTGACCTATTTCTGTACCATTTACATAAACTCTAAAGGCATTATGACTAATGTCCATAGCAAATGCTACATGATACCAAACACCTTGTGTAAGGGAAAAACCAGTGGGTTCACTTGCCCAAGTGACGTCATTACCATATCCTACTAGTAGATTACCTGCAACATCTGTTTCTATAAAAATCCCTGTATTATCACCATTCATAGCTAGTATTTTTTTCTTTAAGGTTGTCCCTGTAAACTTAAACATAATTTCTATTGTAAAATCATGTGGCACAGAAAAGTCACCTAAGATAGAGTTACCTGCTCTAGGAATAGTCGCATAATCATCCATACCATCAAAATTTAAACTTTGTGTATGTGCAGTGTGGATAAATAACATCAAAAAAGAAAGAACCAGTGTACTTGTTAAAAGTCTCATGATTTAAAGGTTTAAGTAAAAATCAAATTAATTTTGATTTTGATTATTAAAAAGGTTTCAATAGCACCCTATTTATTATCATCCTAGTATATAGGGTGTACTTTTCATTTTATGCTACTCGTAAAGGTTAAGTTTTATTAATTACGCCTAAAATTATTCTCACTCTATTTCATCATATACCACAGGTATGAGGCAAGTCAACTGAGAAAATTCAGTCAACTTATCTATGATGAATTTGACATTCTACCTTGAACTATTGAATTCTTACTCGACATTTAAGTCATTTCGCCTTTTGACTTCCTTCTCCTAGTCGCCTTCCTTCTTAAAAGAATCCCTTAAATCACATTTGAATTATCCTACAAAATAAGTGGTACTATCATCTAATATTTTTGCTGCTATACCTACTAAATGG
>CAYLSF010000172.1:0-9485 GCA_964385675.1 uncultured Saprospiraceae bacterium | reverse complement strand
TAAGACTTCTAGTTTAGCTTATCATATTTTAATTTTTGTAAACCGAGAATTGCTGAAAAAATGGTTGTCACATTATTGAAAAAATGTATATGATTTGTTTTTAATAAATGTGGTAGTATTATTCTTAGCAAAACTATTACATTCTAATGCATACATCGGAATGATTATTGAAACACGTTTGTTATCAAATTGCTATGAAAAATTGGTCTAAAACTTTTCACTATATGAGAAAGCAAAACTTGCTCAGAAAGCAATACTTACCACTATTAATTTTGCTTTTCTTGACAATTCAAATTAATGCTCAAAATAAGAATTATGATTGGAGTATTGGTTTAGCACCTACTATTTTGAGTTATTCTGCTTTATTAGAAGGCAAATTGTCTAATCCTTATGAATATCGCTTTGGAACATCTGTTTCATTCTCTAGATATTTAAATAACAATTTTGATCTTGCTATTGAGGGAACTAGAGCTCAAGTTCAATATCCTGTGAATGCAGATAAACGCATTTATGAAGATAGACTATTATATGATGCAAATTTCGCTATTCGATATAAGTTTGACAATGGTTATATTTTGAGAGAGGGGTTTGTGGTAGGTCCTTTTTTGAAATTTGGTATTGGAGGAAATCAGGTGGCAGATGTAGATGGGTTTAATTATTTCTTACCTGTAGGCTTAGGATTGAATATAAGTTTAGGTAAAAATATGTCACTAAATGTTCAAAGTTCGGTTAAGTATGATTTGAATAATTCAACTTCAAATAGCTATGCTCAACATTCTTTGGGATTGATGGTACACTTTGGAAAAGCAGGCAGAAAAAGATTAGCAGCAACAAGAGTGCGAGAGCAAAAGCGTAGATATGCAAGAATTCGTAAATACAGAGCTAATCAAAGATTAGCAAAATACGAAAAAGCACAAAAACGATTAAAGAAATTACAAAGAGCAGGTTTAACAAATAGAGAGACTGTGGCTCAAAATGTAGAAGAAGATATTCAACCTCCTACTTCTAATGAACCCGATATTGAGGCAGAATTGGCACAGTTAGAAGAATCAACTGCTAGACTAGAAGAACCGATTATTCCAGAACCTAAGCATAGTAGAAAAGAAAGTTTAGTAGATACAGAGACAGAATTACGAAAAATGATTGAGCAAGAGGAAACATATGCTTCTGAACCTATTATTCCTCAACCTCCTGCTAGAAGAACAGTTGAAGAAAATCCAATAAATGTTCAAATTGGTGATAACAAGCCACCGATTATGAAGCCTAGAGAGGCAAATGATATTCAGCCTAACACTAGATTAGCGGATATTATGGAACCTATCAATACTTCTACTAGACCTAGACCAGTAGCAACAAACACCTTAAATTTACCAGAAGAAGAACAAGCTTATTGTGAAAATAGTGTAGATGCTTTAACAACACTAGGGAAACAAGTCGTTTTTGATAAAGATAGATATAGAGTTCGCTCAAAGACACATAAGTCACTAAAGAAAATCATTAAGATTTTGAATCGTTGTGAAGGATTTTCTTATGTAATTGTGGCACATACGGATAAAGATGGTGATGCAGATTATAACAGAAAACTTTCTGCAAAAAGAGCGGAGGCTGTAAAAGATTATCTATCAGAACATGGCGTAAAGCGTTCAAGACTCTTGACAGCAGCCTATGGTGAAAGCTTAGCAGATGGTACAAAAGAAGCAGACAAAGCCTCTAATAGAACTATATCATTTAAGATAAACAAAACACAGGTTCGATAAAGAACCAGTTGTACGATATAATCATTTTGAATACTTTATCAAAAGGATGCTTCATAAGTAAGCATCCTTTTTTTGTTGGCATTTCTTAACTTTATCTTCTCTATATATGTTATATTAGACTATCTTTTTTAAAAGTAATATTCATATCGTTTTAAGTTTGATATTCGATTGTCGAAAGTCGAAAATCAAATGTCGTATATACAAAATACATGACAACCGAAGATTATAAAAAGCTATTACCTACTTTGCCTAAACAACCAGGTATTTATAAATTCATCCATAAAGATGGAACTATCTTGTATGTAGGTAAGGCAAAAAATTTAAAGAATCGGTTAGCCTCCTACTTCGGTAGCAAAAAACATCAACGCCAAAAAACGAAGGCTCTAGTTAGAAATGCGGATCATTTTGAATATACTATAGTAGAAACAGAGCAGGATGCTTTATTACTGGAAAGTAGCTTAATTAAAAAATATCAACCTCGCTATAATGTTCAGTTAAAGGATGGAAAATCTTACCCCTATATCTGTATTAAAAACGAGCGGTTTCCAAGAGTGTTTATCACTAGAAAAGTCATTAAAGATGGTTCAACTTACTTTGGACCTTATGTCTCAAAAAATCGAGTATATATCATTTTAGAGTTGATTAAAAACCTATTTCAACTGCGTACTTGCACATTTAACTTAACTCAAGAAAATATTGATAAAGGTAAATTCAAAGTCTGCCTAGAGTATCATATTAAAAACTGTAAAGGCCCTTGTGCGGGGCTAGAGGATGAAACTACTTACAATGCTAAAATTGAGCAAATTAAAAATATGCTTAAAGGAAATTTTGGTTCTGTAAAGCAACATCTTAAACAAGAAATGCGTCAATACGCTGAAAATTTAGAATTTGAAAAAGCACAACAAGTCAAGGATAAATTATCCGCATTTGAAGATTATCAAGGGAAATCAACCGTCGTAAATCCTAAGATTCATAATGTAGATGTGTTTACGATAGCAACGGATGAGAAGTTTGCCTATGTCAATTATTTGAGAGTAGCAAATGGAGCAATTATTAATACTTTTACCTTAGAAATGACGCAAAATTTAAATGATGATAAAAAAGATCTATTGTTGATTGCCATTCAAGAATTAAGAGAAAAATTCCAATCTACTTCGACTGAAATGTTCTTACCCTTTAAAATTGAGTATCCTGATGAGGAGGTAAAAATTACAGTACCTAAAATAGGCGATAAACGAAAATTATTAGACCTTTCAGATAAAAATGTCAAGTATTTTAAGGCTCAAAAACTCAAACAAGAGTTAGCAAAAATGGGTAAACAAAATAGTATAGAGCGTATTTTGTTAACGATGAAGAAAGATTTGAGAATGAAGGAAATGCCTAAGCATTTAGAATGTTTTGATAACTCTAACATTCAAGGTAGTCATCCTGTAGCATCTTGTGTAGTATTCCGAAATGCTAAACCTGCTAAACGAGATTATCGACACTATAATATTAAGACCGTAGAAGGGCCAAATGACTTTGCATCTATGGAAGAAGTCGTCTATCGTAGATATAGCCGATTACTTAAAGAAGGAAAATCTTTACCACAACTCATCGTTATAGATGGAGGAAAAGGACAGTTATCTTCAGCGGTGAAGAGTTTAAAGGCATTGGGAATTTTGGATCAGGTTACCATTATTGGTATTGCGAAAAAGCTAGAAGAATTATTTTATCCAAATGACCCGATTCCCATGTATTTAGATAAACGCTCAGAGACACTAAAGGTCATTCAGCAGGCTCGTAATGAAGCACACCGTTTTGCAATAACCTTTCACCGAGATAAACGTTCTCAACATTTTACGGATACAGAATTGACAAAGATTAACGGCATTGGCGAAAAAACGGCGGATAAACTATTAATACATTTTAAGTCTGTAAAAAAAGTTAAAGCAGCTACATTGGAAGAGTTAGTTGCTATTGTAGGAAATTCTGCGGGTAAAAAGGTATTTAATCATTATACAGGAGAGCAAAAAGAAGAAGATAAGTGATGAAGTAAAAATAGAGATATACTGTCACCATTTATTTGCTTAAATCTTGACATATTTTATAATTCAAACTATTTTTGTTACTTTTTGAAAATCAAACTAATAGACTCGATTATTGCATATAAATTACAATAGTGCTACAAGACGAATTATACCATGAAACTTAAAAAATTAATACGATTCTTAGAGCAAATAGCACCACCTACTTTTCAGGAAAGTTATGATAATTCTGGACTAATTGTGGGAGATCCTCAAGTTGAAATTAAAGGGGTTCTCATCTGTTTAGATTCTGTAGAATCGGTACTAGATGAAGCAATTGAAAAAGGATGCAATGTCGTTTTAGCACATCATCCGATAGTGTTTAAAGGATTAAAGCGATTAACGGGTAAAAACTACGTAGAACGAGTTATTATCAAAGCCATCAAACATGATATTGCTATTTATGCTTGTCATACTAACTTGGATAATGTAAAATTGGGGGTAAATAAGCGAATTTGTGATAAAATTGGATTGAGCAAGACTAAGATTTTAGCCCCTAAGAGAGGATTGATTAAAAAATTATCTGTCCATACGCCAACTGAACAGGCAGATAAAGTTAGAAATGCCCTCTTTGCAGCAGGAGCAGGTCATGTTGGCAATTATGTAGAAACGAGTTTTAATGTAATTGGAGCCGGAACATTTAAAGCAGGGGCAGGGGCAAATCCTTTTGTGGGTAAAGTAGGAGAAAGACATTACGAACCTGAGGTCAAGATTGATGTAATTTATACCATTGAACGAGAAGGGCGTATTTTAAAAGCGATGTTTGATAGTCATCCTTATGAAGAAATAGCATACGATTTAATTCCGCTGACCAATCAGCATAATGAAATCGGTTCGGGTATGATAGGAGAACTAGAGGATTTTATGGATGAAATGGATTTTTTAAAACACTTAAAATCCGTTATGCAAACAGATTGCGTAAAATATACAGCTTTGACCAATAATCCTGTTAGACGAGTTGCAGTTTGTGGAGGTTCAGGCGTCTTTTTATTGCGTTCTGCTATTGCTCAAAAAGCGGATGTATTTATCACCGCAGATTTTAAGTATCATGAGTTTTTTGATGCAGATGGTAAGATAGTTGTAGCAGATATAGGACACTTTGAAAGTGAACAATTTACAATTGATTTGTTTTATGATTTAATAACCGAGAAATTCTCAGAGAAATTTTCTAATTTTGCGGTTTACAAAACTTCTGTAAACACAAATCCTGTTAATTATTTAACCTAATTAGACAAGTTTACATATTTTAGTTTTGATTCCATTTGAGTAATTTATCAATCTATATAATAGAAATTTATGGCAGCTAGAGATAACATGTCCATTCCTCAACGATTAAAAGCTTTACATTTACTTCAAACTATTGATTCTAAACTAGATGAAATTAAGGTTTTGAAAGGAGAGCTTCCTATGGAGGTTCAAGACTTAGAAGACGAAATTCAAGGTTTAGCGACAAGAGTTGATAATATTAAAGACTCTATTGATGAATTGAAGGGTACTGTAAATAAACATCGTACAAACATCAAAGAGGCAGAAGAGTTGATTTTGAGGTATGAAAAGCAATTGGACAATGTGAAGAATAATCGTGAGTACGAAGCATTGACCAAAGAAATTGAACTACAACATTTAGAAATACAATTGTCTGAAAAACGAATCAGAGAGGGACAAAATCAGGTAAGAAATAAGGAAGCAACACTTGAAGTATCCAATGAACGCATTGAGGGAAAACGTGATGAGTTGGAGAAAAAGAAAGTAGAGCTTGAAAAAATCAAGATAGACACAGAGAAGGAGGAGACAAAGTTGATGAAAAAACGAGATAGAGCTCAAAAGAAAATTGAGGCGAGATTATTGAAAGGCTATCACAAGATTAGAAACAACTATCGTAATGGATTAGCGGTAGTTCACGTTGAAAGAAACTCTTGTGGAGGATGTTTTAATAAAATACCTCCTCAGTTACAATTGGAGATTGCACAACGTAAAAAAATCAATTTATGTGAGCATTGTGGTAGAATTTTAGTGGATGATTTAATCCATGAAGTAGATTAGAGTGATTTCATTTTTTGAAAATAGAAAGCCTTGAGTGTATAAATTATGAATACCTCAAGGCTTTTGTTTTCCAATAGGCTGAATTAATTACAGAGAATTTAAGAGTATATTCATACATTTTAACAACTCCTACGTTATAAGAATATCCATCAAATTGAGATTTTAACCTAAATTAACAAAATGGAACATAATTTATCACAATCTCAATTTTTGTTTGGAGTCTTACCAAACAATGATTAGGAACGAATTATTATAATTTATGTACAAATCGTTATTAGTGTCAATCCTTTGCTTGTGCTTATCATTAGTGACTTTCGGAAAGGGTTATTTTAAAATGAATAATAATATTAAAGCAGCCTACCAAAAAACACTAGAATTAAAACTCACTACCGCTCGCTCCATTTTAGTTAGAGAACGTCAACTTCGTCCAAATAATAGATTAGTTGATCATATTGAAAATTATATTGATTGCATAGAGGTTATTGTGCAAGATAAAATTCATATTTTTAATGAACTAGAAGAGAATAAGGATACGAGATTATCAAAAATTAAAAAATCAGATAAATCCTCTCCGTATTATCTTTACTTACAAGCTGATATCCGTATTCAGTGGGCAATGGCAAGGGTTCGATATGGAGAATACTTAACAGCCTTTAGTGAAATCAGAAAAGCTTATCACCTTTTACATGAGAATAAGAAAAAGTACCCCAATTTTATACCAAATAAGAAAGGATTAGGTATCATTCATACCCTAATAGGCTCTATGTCCGATAAATATGGTTGGAGTTTGAGCTTATTAAGTTTAAAAGGAAGTATTGAACAAGGGTTGAAGGAATTAAAATCTGTAGTAGATTATAGTAAACAGCATCCTGATTTCATGTATGGAAAAGAAGCGACATTTACCTATGCTATTATGCTATTGTATCAAGGCAATCAAGGAGATAAAGCTTGGAAAATAGTACAAAAAGCTCCGTTTAATCCAAGGAAAAATATAGTTGATTGTTATTTTAAGGCTATTGTAGCAAGAGAAACAAATAACAATGATATTTTAATTAATACCATTTTAAATAAACCTAAAGACAAAGGAATTTATCCTTTACCAATTGTTGATTACCTGATTGGTATCGCAAAATTGAATCGACAAGATTCAGATGCTAATGTGTATCTCAATCGCTTTTTGAAAAAATATAAAGGACGCAATCTCGTAAAATTTACACGGTATCAACTAGCTATGCATTACTACCTAAAAGGAAACGAAAAGCAATTTAAAGAACAATATAGACTGATTAGAACGACAGGCTCCACTACAAATGATAGAGATAAAAAAGCTCTTAGAGATGCTATAGCAAATAAGCGTCCTGATAAAGTATTATTGAAAGCCAATTATCTTTTTGAAGGAGGTTATTATGATAAGGCAGATAAGTGGTTGAGAAAATATAACGATATTGATTTTAAAACTCGTAAGGATAAAACCTATTATTATTATTTATTAGGTAGAATTCATCAGGGAAATGAAACTAATGATAAGGCGGTTAGATACTTTAAGCAAGCAATTGATTTAGGGTATTATGAACCTGCTTATTATGCCTGTAATGCGGCATTGCAAATTGGGCTGATATATGAGAAAAATAAAATGGGGGCTAGTGCAAAGCGTTATTTTAAATTATGTAGAAAGATTAAACCAGAAGAATATAAGTCTTCTTTACATAGTAAGGCAAAGGCAGGATTGGAACGGTTAAAAAATAGTCCAACTTGAAAGTAATGATGTGTAGTTCACACCAAAAGGTTGAGTATTTTTAATTTCTTATTTCGAGTAAATTCTTATTTGTCTCCTAAAAGTCCTTATTTGGAAGTAAGATAGAAAGCATCAAAAAAATATCAAAATTCACTAAACAAAATCAACATAATTTTATTTACTATTCAATACATTTTCAAATAGAGTTGAATTTGGATTAAAATTTATTGGTGAATTAAGAAGGCGTACTATAAGGTACGCCTTTTTACTTTTATAGACAGCTACTTAGGTACATAAGAAATCACTATAAATCAATTATTTATAATGACTTTCTAATTCTTGAGCTAACTGTTATTTCTAATAAGTTACAAAGGGTCTGTTTCAATTGACGAAACAGACCCTTTGTAATACTAATTCACTATCCCGATAACCCTGTCGGCAGACAGGCAGGTATCAGTAAACTAACCACTAATTTCCTTGTGTTGCATTAAATTGTTCAGCCATTTCTTTGCGCTCACGCATACGCTGAGGCTTTAATGCCAAAGTTCTATCTTTTGAATATTGAGCTAACTGCTCTTTATTTAAAGCTCTACGAATATATACATCACCATATTTAAGAATGGTTGCTTTTTTCTTATTATAAACAGTCTTGTCTTTTTGAGCACCTAATGCCTTTTCTAGCTGCTGCATTTGATCCGCTGTTTTTTTAGCAATGTTATAAATCTCGTTAGCTTGCTCAGCTGTTAAACTATAACGAGTCGTCATATTATCTTTTACTTGCGTAGCATATACTTCAGGGGTTTGGTCTATCATATCTTGTGTCTCTGTCTGAGCAAATACAGCAACGGTCATCACTAAGGCTACCAAACACATCATTAACTTTTTCATAGTTTAGCGTTTTTAAAATTAAATATTAGTAAAAGTTGTTCTCAGATTTAGAAAAGCTATAACTTAACAATTCCAAATGATTCGTGTTTTCAAAGATAACATCTATAAACTGAAGTCTATATAATCTTCACTTAAAAGACGCATTTTTTTCAAAAAGACACACTAAAATTACAAAACAATAGGAGTAATGTATAATCCCGAATGTTAAAATAGGTATTTGAATGAGGGATTGATTGTAAACAATTAGGGTATGTCAGAGCATCAATAGGAGGATATGCGATTTTTTTAATAATTTTGACCAAAAGATAAAGCACGTTTATAATGATTTTGATAGAAGATACAATTATTAGTGATGATGTTGTTGAAAAACAATTTTTATGCAACCTCAATGCTTGTAAAGGGGCTTGTTGTTGGGAAGGAGAGTTTGGAGCTCCTTTAGAAATAGAGGAAATAGATACCTTAAAAGAAATTTATCCAATTATAAAAGATACCTTAACGCCAGAAGGCAGAGCGGTAATAGAAAAAGAAGGAGTAGCCACCTATTTTTATGAACCTAATGCGTACGGGACTCCTCTGATTGATGGAAAAGCTTGTGCCTATTTAATTTATGATGAATTAGGCATTGCTAAGTGTAGTATTGAGCAAGCGTATAAGGCTGGAAAAATAGATTTTTATAAACCCATTTCTTGCCATCTTTATCCTATACGGGTGAAAAAGTATGAAGAGTTTACAGCAGTTAATTATGATCAATGGGATATTTGTTCTGCGGCTTGCAAATTGGGTAAAGAAAAAGAATTACCTGTGTATAAATTTGTAAAAGAGGCTTTAATCCGAAAATTTGGAGAAGAATTTTACATACAATTAGAAGGTGCTGCCCAGCATCATTTAGCTAATCAAGCTGATCAGTAAGTATGATATTCTATTTTTAAAGGTAATAATTGAATTTCAAATTTGTTATTCAAAACATACAAATAACAATTATTTAATTATATATTT
>CAYLSF010000171.1:0-9496 GCA_964385675.1 uncultured Saprospiraceae bacterium | reverse complement strand
TCTATTCTAAAATTTTATATCTATTCTAAAATCTCATGGCACTAAATTAATCTTATCTAATTTAACAAGATCTTAATCCCAAACTGGTTCAATTACAATAGTAATAAGATTTGATCATCTCCATTACTATCAGCGTTTCAATCCCAAACTGGTTCAATTACAATAATGATACGTAAGTAAGGCTGCTTTTTTAAAACGTAGTTTCAATCCCAAACTGGTTCAATTACAATAAGCCACCCGAACCCACGCCAAATAATTATTAATGGGTTTCAATCCCAAACTGGTTCAATTACAATTATGTTTTTAGTAAAGTTCAAATCTTATGAAATCGGGTTTCAATCCCAAACTGGTTCAATTACAATGTAAATGGTTTTAGTTTCTGTAGTTCCTCTTGGTACGTTTCAATCCCAAACTGGTTCAATTACAATTACTTATGATACGCCTTTTAGTCCACCCCGAAATGAGTTTCAATCCCAAACTGGTTCAATTACAATCAGAGTCGAAGCAATTCAACGAGCTTTAACCGAATTGTTTCAATCCCAAACTGGTTCAATTACAATAAAAGTTTATACAGGAATAACTAGACTTTTGATACGTTTCAATCCCAAACTGGTTCAATTACAATTTTTAACGGGACCTAAATCCAAGCAAAAAAAGCATTGTTTCAATCCCAAACTGGTTCAATTACAATTATCAAAGACATCTGCTTGTCTAGCAGCTTCATTGAAGTTTCAATCCCAAACTGGTTCAATTACAATTTTCACGAGGTTGAAGGCAAAAAAGATGTCTTAGCAGTTTCAATCCCAAACTGGTTCAATTACAATGGTTACTACGGCTCAGTATAACGCTAGTCAAACAAAGTTTCAATCCCAAACTGGTTCAATTACAATAAAACCGTTCGACATTTTAGAATGTGCAGGACATTTGTTTCAATCCCAAACTGGTTCAATTACAATTCATTGGATTGAATCCTATTTTCTACCATACATCAAGTTTCAATCCCAAACTGGTTCAATTACAATATAATGGAAAATAATTTAGCTTCAAAAGTTTGGAACGTTTCAATCCCAAACTGGTTCAATTACAATACGACTAAACGATATGTCGATACAGATGATGATATAGGTTTCAATCCCAAACTGGTTCAATTACAATGGAAGGGATTCATTTTACGCAAGAAGATGGAAGAACGTTTCAATCCCAAACTGGTTCAATTACAATGTACCCCAAAGATACAAAATAAAACGTATCTTTGCAGTTTCAATCCCAAACTGGTTCAATTACAATCTTCAATCTTACCCTGTTCGTTTAGGATAGCTTGTGTTTCAATCCCAAACTGGTTCAATTACAATCTCTCGCTTGGGCTGTAGCTTTTTCGAGTTCGGTGTGTTTCAATCCCAAACTGGTTCAATTACAATAAAAGAACAGATTTTAGTTTACCTTCTACTGTAAAGTTTCAATCCCAAACTGGTTCAATTACAATCAACGGATTAGTGAAATCAAGCATGTAAAAGCTAAGGTTTCAATCCCAAACTGGTTCAATTACAATCACAGCGAATAATGATATTCAGAAGTGTGATGTAAGTTTCAATCCCAAACTGGTTCAATTACAATAATTGATGCAAAACAATAGCGAGGATGAAGGCACAGTTTCAATCCCAAACTGGTTCAATTACAATCACAGCGAATAATGATATTCAGAAGTGTGATGTAAGTTTCAATCCCAAACTGGTTCAATTACAATAATTGATGCAAAACAATAGCGAGGATGAAGGCACAGTTTCAATCCCAAACTGGTTCAATTACAATTGGAAACAATCTAAATCGACCACCTTGTTTAAATACGTTTCAATCCCAAACTGGTTCAATTACAATTCATAAAGACTTTGTTGCATGGCTCTACCAAAAGACAAAACGTTTCCTAAAATCTCATTTTTTGGATTTTAGGAAGTTGCTTTGTAACTTTTAGGCATACCTATCTCAACAAATTGATTTAATATTTTACATTTAATTTTCATTTCTGCATTTTCATAGGGTGTTTTTCTGGCATGCATTTGCCCGCCAAATATCTTCTTATATCGAAACATATTTACTTCACTTTTACTTCGGATATGATAGCCAGTCTCTTTTTCCATTCTTCTCTGCCAATCTCCTCGATCCGCCTTATTGCATCATCCCGCCCAGCTAAATCAGGGTCTTGATTTTTCGATAATACCGCATTTTTCTGTGGAGGTATTAACTGTTCTACTCCAACTGGTATACATTTTCTGAACTTTCTCTTGTCATAAGCACCATCTCCAGCAGTACTTCTTAGTCCAATCAATTCTTTAGTCTCCTTTACTATTTCTTTACCTGCTTCTGCGTCATCTACTTCATTACCCGTTAATACGACTGAGATAATCTCTAAATCATGCCCATCACTACCCATATGTAATTTTTTCCATGTGCGATGTTTATTCCAACCATGCTTCCTTACCTTCCATTCGCCTTCTCCATACACCTTTAAGCCCGTACTGTCTATCACTAAATCAATTGGTCTTTTCGTACCTTTTCTTACTCGAATATTGATGTTGACCGTTTTGCTTCTTCTTTGTATCTGACTGTAGCTAGGTACAGGTAAATTTATCCCACATAATTCAAATATATCTTCTACAAAACCTTCTGGTTGACGATAAGCCAATCCATATAAATGTTTTATTGTCAAACAAAATTCGATAGCTACATCACTATATATTATTTCGCCGCCAGGCTTTTGAGACTCTTCATAAAGCCACGATGACTTTACATTATCGCTAAACCAGATGGTTAATTTTCCTCGATTCTTTAGACTTGTATTGTAAGCCGACCAGTTTGTTAACTTATAGTTTTCTCTTGGCTTGTCTCGATTTTTATTAATTTTACCCATAAGAGTGATTTTATATTAGTTTATGCTTCGTAACACAAACTTAATAATTTCACTCTTCCTTTTTTCTCATAGCCATGCAACAAAGTCATTCATAAATATGAACTCTAAACACATCATTATTATACGTTTCAATCCCAAACTGGTTCAATTACAATTACCTTTTAAGTTTAGAGGATTATTATTCAAAACCGAGTTTCAATCCCAAACTGGTTCAATTACAATCATTGGAGTTTAAAACAATTGTTGTGCTACCGTTGGGTTTCAATCCCAAACTGGTTCAATTACAATAATGTGAACGTTGAAGGGCGTTCATTTACAACTGTGTTTCAATCCCAAACTGGTTCAATTACAATTTTAATTATTTGATCGGAAAAAGTGAACGATAAGGAGTTTCAATCCCAAACTGGTTCAATTACAATCCGACTTTAGAAAGCATAGATAATGTAATATATGATGTTTCAATCCCAAACTGGTTCAATTACAATAAGCTCAAAAAGAGATGATACTCGTACTACATACGAGTTTCAATCCCAAACTGGTTCAATTACAATCTTACGTTGCTTTGTCTCAAAAACACCTTCTGAGTCGTTTCAATCCCAAACTGGTTCAATTACAATAAAATTAGCCAATAAAGAAGAAATGCTGTTAGCTATGTTTCAATCCCAAACTGGTTCAATTACAATAAAACATCTAAGCGAAAGTATGATCATAAAGATGTTGTTTCAATCCCAAACTGGTTCAATTACAATTCGAAAAAGCTCAAAAAGGCTTAACAGAAGGGACTAGTTTCAATCCCAAACTGGTTCAATTACAATTTAAAACATTATCAAAAGAATCCTTGATTTCATTTGAGTTTCAATCCCAAACTGGTTCAATTACAATATTCAATACCAAATATTATAAATACAAGCATTGCGAGTTTCAATCCCAAACTGGTTCAATTACAATCCCCTTCAATAAATTCAATCGCTTCATTCAATTTTAGTTTCAATCCCAAACTGGTTCAATTACAATCATCAAATTCCGTTTGCTCTTCTTCAGTCAATGCAGTTTCAATCCCAAACTGGTTCAATTACAATCATAAGCCTGTTTTAACAGCCTAGCATATTTCAAACGTTTCAATCCCAAACTGGTTCAATTACAATAACGTATGGCAATTGGAAAGAACGGGTTTTTATTTCGTTTCAATCCCAAACTGGTTCAATTACAATAATCCCGTTATTTTATTTTTTCATTTTTTTAATAAGTTTCAATCCCAAACTGGTTCAATTACAATAACAGGAACAGAAACCATACGCACTACCCTATCAGGGTTTCAATCCCAAACTGGTTCAATTACAATGATTATTTTTTCAAGATTTGATACCGTGGAAGTATTGTTTCAATCCCAAACTGGTTCAATTACAATGAACATGAGCCTTTGCAATTACTACATTTCTAGCAGGTTTCAATCCCAAACTGGTTCAATTACAATTTCCTACTTAAATATCCTGTCTCTGATGTCTTTGAGTTTCAATCCCAAACTGGTTCAATTACAATAATCAAGTAATGCCCTCAAAGAGTTGCACTACTTGAGTTTCAATCCCAAACTGGTTCAATTACAATAATATGATCATCGCTAAACCTGCTGAAAGCAGTAATGTTTCAATCCCAAACTGGTTCAATTACAATACCTTATACTCGTGTTGACATGATTTTTAATAAAGAGTTTCAATCCCAAACTGGTTCAATTACAATAAATAAAAATGAATGTGTAGGCATTTTACAAGCCTAGTTTCAATCCCAAACTGGTTCAATTACAATTAAGCCATATTCAACCATCTTTAAGACTGCATCAAGTTTCAATCCCAAACTGGTTCAATTACAATAAGCAAATTTGATGTAAACGCCAATTATATATTGATGTTTCAATCCCAAACTGGTTCAATTACAATTAGTTTATCGAACTCTTTTGTATCATCTTGAACGACGTTTCAATCCCAAACTGGTTCAATTACAATTCTGAAACATTATCTGCTGTAGTTCCTACTGACACGTTTCAATCCCAAACTGGTTCAATTACAATCCTTCCACCTGTGATACACTAAATTCGTCTATTACAGTTTCAATCCCAAACTGGTTCAATTACAATCTCATAATAATCCTCAATCACCTCGAAATCAAATTGGTTTCAATCCCAAACTGGTTCAATTACAATTTGTCCATTGTATTTCCAAATTGATTTTGCATGACTGTTTCAATCCCAAACTGGTTCAATTACAATTGTATTAGTGACGAACCTATTGAATTAATTATCTGAGTTTCAATCCCAAACTGGTTCAATTACAATTCTACATATAAAGAATCCGTAGAACAGATGCTAATAGTTTCAATCCCAAACTGGTTCAATTACAATGATAATGCGGTCAAGGGTTCGCATATCCTCCCAATGTTTCAATCCCAAACTGGTTCAATTACAATTCGCTCTCGTAGTCTTTTAGTCGGTTGTCTAGTTTGTTTCAATCCCAAACTGGTTCAATTACAATAGGTCAAGGTCTTACCCGTTCCACACGCCATTTGCAGTTTCAATCCCAAACTGGTTCAATTACAATGAAAAAGGCTAAACATCGACTTTAAACCGATGTGTTTCAATCCCAAACTGGTTCAATTACAATAAATCAATAAGCAATTTGGTTTTGAGGATATTGAAAGTTTCAATCCCAAACTGGTTCAATTACAATCGTATTCGTGTTAGATAGAACCGAAATATGGAAACAGTTTCAATCCCAAACTGGTTCAATTACAATCAATATCATTTCTAACCTTTCCGCTTTTTCCAATAGTTTCAATCCCAAACTGGTTCAATTACAATTCTTCTATATAGTCCGTTGGCAGGTTCTTGGTGTTAGTTTCAATCCCAAACTGGTTCAATTACAATGCCTGAATATCTAAAACAAAAATAGCTGTTTATCAAGACATTAGCAAATAAAAAACAAGTAAATATGACAAAAAAGTTGTCGATGTCTAATTATACGATTTCCCCTAGGGATCGACAACCGCCTTTATTTGCTTTATAAGTCGATTTATCTGTTTTTATCGTATTTTTTAGTGAAGCATCACCTCTGTTATTATTCGATCGACAACTTTTTTTATGGTTTTCACCTTCTTTTGACTTGACAAAACCCCAATCCTAAAATACTATTTTTACCGCCAAATCCTGCGTAATATCCCATTTCTATCAATGGCACAGGTGCTGCTATTTCAAAATCAAAAGAATAGGCTCGAATTTTGGTGTTCCCTATCCTCAATAATTCACTTTTAGGTGGTTTCAGCAATTTTATGGATAAAGGCTCATCCGATACCGCTACCCCGATAGCTTGTACCTTACCTAATAAGTTACGATGAATCAGCGTATTGTATTCCGCATCATCGGGCGATAAATGTATCGGCTGCGGACGGTCTGCTGTGGATTTTGACATAAAAATAGGCGTCATCGTCCAAAATTGCATAACGGACTGAAAATTGGGCTTAGATAAGAGTTCTACATTCGTGATATTAAAGCTGATTGCCCCTCCTTTCGTTTTCAATTCTAAGCGTTGAGTCATAAACAAACCAACTACAAAATCTTGAATAGCCTTATCCACCCAAAAAGATAATGTCAATTCTGCCTGCCCTGATCCCAACAATAAGCCCTTTCTCGGTATTACCCTAAAAGTAGCTGGTCGAATTTTGCTATAGGTAAATAACTTAAATTTTCGATTATCATTTTCCAAGTTGTAGCCTCTATCATGCAGCCATTCTGCAAATGTAGCATCTGCGGAGGATAATATTTTATAAATCCATGCAGATACGGCATATTCATAATTAAAAGGCAATATACTTTGAGGCTTCGTTCTTAAATGGAGTTTTATTCGCATTTATTTGATGATTGGTTTTGTTAGAAAAGATACCATAAAACTAAGAAAAAATAATTATTTCCTCGAAATTCTTTTCCTTCAAAACCAATCCTCAAATCACAAATCACAAATTATCAAATCACTAACCACTAGCCACTAATCACTAATCAAGCCCCCTCTTTCACCAAAACGATTTTCATTTTATCCACTTTCGCAATTTTTTTATAAAAGGCACGTAGTTCTTTATACTTCTCTTTAGGAAAGTCAAATGCCTTTTTCAGCATTTTACGCTTGTAAATCAACTGATTATCCTGTTCTACAATCTCTACTTCATATCGACCAAAAGGAGATTCTAATTCAAAGGTTTTATTGGGAATACTTTCTACTTTATAGCCTTTAGGTATATTAATCGTCACCTCGTCATTATCTAAATACGCATAGGTACTCACTACTTTATGTTTTCTTTCCGTTACTTTTGTTGGAATACTTGAAATACGGTTAATCACATTTGGGCGTAAGAATAAACGTTTCCCCGCTTTTGTCGCATATTTTTTGACGGATAAATCAAAATTGACTTTAACCTCTGGTGATTTTTCACTTGGTGCTAATTTCAAGGCATTGATTTTGAAGGTTGGTAAGGAAATACTCTGACGCATATCTTTTTCCAATTCTTCTTGACTCATATTAAAAGAAGCATATCGGAAATAGTCTTGCTGATAGCCTGTAGCCGTTTGCTCTGTTTTAATATTGGCACTACCATTTTCTGACACGTTTACCGTCACTTTACTATTCAATTGATTATCCTCTTCTCCATGCTGTGGCGTTCTTATCAATTCGCCCCCTTCCTCAGAATAAACTAGAGCGTATCTATTATGATTAGAACGACCGATATAACCTACTGGATTATCCGAACTTGTACATTCTAGCCAAACAGGATTATCCCCTTCTTTTTCTCCAGGAACATATAATATCACATGGTTAAAAGAGCGTGATGAAAAATCCTTATCTTGATCGGCTTTATTTCTACCATTTTTTATCAATGCAGGATGTGCTGGTATTTCCACCGTTTTTAGCATAGACTTCATAAAGTTAGTCAATGCTTTACAATCTCCATATTTATTTTTCTCCACATATTTTGCATCAAAAGTTTGCCATCCTCCTATTCCCAACTGCACACTCACATATCGCATATTTTCCTGCATATATTTGTACAAGATTTCAATTTTCTCTTCCCTTGTTGTCGCCTCTTTTGTCAATTCCTTCACTTTGGCAGTCATTTCTGGAGAAAGTACGTCTCGTCCTTTATTCAGGTCATAATTAAACTTTCCTAGAGATGCCCAAGAGGACATATTACCATTATATTCTCCTAACTTAAATTGATTTGGAGCGGTCTTTACCATTGGAAAGATGGCTTCGCCTTTAGGTGCATAAGGCTCTCTTTTCAAGGCTTTTAGATTATAAACTAATCCCCTATAAACTCTTTTTCCTTTCACCATCTGCTCCTTAATTTTCAAGTCAATATTCTTCACCTTGTAGCGTAACTCTTGTGTAGAGTATAGCAATACTTCAAAAAATGATTTTTCTACCGATATACCATAACCTGGTTGAATGTACCAATCAGGATAAAACATAGTAGTAAAATAGGTGGTTTCGTATTCATACGAAATGGTATAAGGATATTTTGAATACGTAGAACGGTAAGATTTTGCACGATTATCTTCATAAATCGAAAATGAAGAAACGGCACTTCTATCTATCAAGTCTTTCTTTTTAATCTTTTTTACCAATTTACCATTTGCATCATAAATTGCTCCTTTTATCCATTTCACTCGACTCAGCTTATCGTAATACATATTAATGACATCTTCATCGCTATTTTTATTCAATAGCGTCACTGTCATTTTTACCCGATTAATTGTATTCTTAAGATTAATCACTTGAAAGGTCTCCTTATAGTCTCGAATCACCGTATGAGCATTTTTCTTTAATTCAGGTGAAATATACTTTACCGCATACGTTGGGTCTGGTTTTTCTGCTTTAGCTACTATTGCAGTAGCACAACTTAATAAAATTAAAACAGCTAATTGCTTGATGTTCATATTGTTGTATTTTATTTTAAAAATTTATTGTTGAATAGTTTAGTATCAATGATTAAATATCATAGTTTTTTATCCTCAATTTTTCATCTGATTGTGAGCTTTATAGGCTTCTATAAAATCACTAAAAAATTGTTCGATAGGCATTATGTTTAACTGTACTTGTTTTTGATTTAAATAATCCTTGAAAAAGGGATATTTGTTTAAATTAGCTTTTAGGTGCATGTTACCTAATACCATATCATCTGTTAAATCAACATATTCATCTCTAATTTTTAATGTATAATATGGTATAATTTTTTGAGGGCTTCTCTTAAATTTTAATGCTCTGTAAAGTATAATTGAATCAATTTCCATTAATTTCATATCAAAACGGCTATACTTTCTTGATTCTATATTTGGAACATTAACATACTGAATACCATCTATTTGTATAGATTTAATTTCACTTGAAGTTATTCCTTTAGTTAATTCTTTTTTAGATTTAACATATCCTTGTATCAAATGAGCTAATTCTCGCTCAATCACCTTCCCATTTTTTAATTTTATAATCGCATGACGTAACTCATCAAATTTTTGCTTTCCAATTTTATCATAAACATTTTTCAATTTAATAAAAT
>CAYLSF010000170.1:7373-9568 GCA_964385675.1 uncultured Saprospiraceae bacterium | reverse complement strand
AGTTCGGGATAAGGTATAATATATTAAAATAAACACCCGCTCCATAAAAGAAGACCTTTATCAATTCATTTGAAAAGTAGAACCAAAAGGAATCATGCCCTATATTAACTTGCAACAAGGTAAATAAAAACAAATACGCCAACCACATTAAGGAATGATACACAATGCGTTGGGAAAAAAATTGGTTGAGTTTATTATATAAATTATGTCTGAATGTTATGCTCATGAATAAATACTTTGTTTGCTTCTTGCAAAAGTATATAAATGTTTTGGTTTCCTCACTTTCTTCTTCGCACAACAAAGAACTAATACCTAGATTAATAATGGAAACTAATTAGATTAATCCGAGTTTATGATGGATTAAATTTCCCTAAACCGCTTTTGTAAATCATTCATAACTTTTTCATCTTTAGTACTAAAAATAGCGCCTTGTGTTCTTAACATTTCTATATCTGATTCATTTAATTTTGTATCGGGATGTAAGTTTTTAAAATTACACCCTTGATAGTTCATACCGTAAGCTGGATTAAATTCCTTAATTACTTGCTCAGTCTCAATATTCCACACACAAATATGGCAGGCATTATACCTTACAAATAGAATTTTATCATCCTTTCCAAATTGTATATCTTCAATATATTCATATTCTCCTAAATTGCCCTCTGATTTAGAACGAATTAAAGTTTTATGATGAGATTGATTTAATACATTCCAAATCTTTACCATATTATTTGTTCCATAAGCTAAATATAGTCCATCATTACTAAAAATGATTCCATTAGAATATCCCATTGACCTTTCTTCCTTCGAAAATAAATAAATACTTTTCTGTGTTGTAGCTTCTAATATTTCTATTCGTCCATCATCTCGAATACAGGCAATTTGATTATAAATAGGATTATAAATAGAACGATACCCCACATAATATGATTGAAAAACTTGAAGGCATTTCCCTGTTCTTAAATCCAATTCCTTAAACTCATAAGTACCACTGCCATCCATTAATAGTCTTGTACAATTTGGATGAATATCCGCAACATCACTAATTACATCCTCTTGCCCTTTTATATGGTAAATAATTTTTCTACTTTTTAAATCATAACACCTTATACTTGCATTTTGACAAATCACATATACCTTGTTATCGAATATTTTTATAAGTCTAATTGCACGTTCCAATTGAATAATTTCTGAGGGAATGGAAGAACCAAAGTTCCAAAATATTAAATAACCCTCTTGATCACCTGATACCATGTACTTATTATCAGCACTCAAATCAACGCTAATCACCCAATCTCTATGTTGCATTAGCGTATAAAGACATCTATTACTTTGAATATCCCAAATATTTATAGTTTTACCATCATGAGCATAAGCTATTAAATACTGATTGTCTTTACTTACCAGCATATTATCGGCAATTCCAAATTCAATTAGATAGTCCTTATTTAGTAAACTACCTTCAAAATTTGTAGGATATAAATATTGCCCTTTATGACGAAGTTGAAATATTTCATCGCTAAAAAGTTGATTAGATAAATCTAAATAACTTAAATCTAACCCAACTAGATGATCTCGATAATTGACAATTGATACAATATTTTCAATAACGTTATTGACAGATTCATTATGAAAAACACCTCTACATAAATCCAATAAAGCTGAAAAAATAGTTTTCTTAACGGGTTTTACATCATCCTCTACTATTAGATTATCTAAAGTATTCAAGGGCTCTTCTGATAAATGATATATGTAATTTTTAATATAATGTCTTAATGATTTTTGCATTAAGCATTTTGGAAGTTCTTTTTTGTAAAGGCTCAACTTAAGTTGTTGAGATATACTTACAGCAGCATAAAAGTCTCTAATTTGGACATGAAAATCACTAAAAAAATGAATACCTCCATTCGATTGATTTATAACCAAATGAGTTTCATAGATAGCTTTCTGTAGTAAGGGAATCACTTTAGATAATTTAAGTTGAGTATCATCTAATAAAAATTTAAATTCAGGATAAACATTGGTAAAATCCTTATCTAGTATCAGTCCTTCTTCAATAAATTGATGAAAAGTATTCTTTCCAATACTTTTACATTCTTTAATAACCATTTTATAAGCAATGAATGGCAACAAATGAAGATGAATAAATAATAGCATGTATTTATCTTCTTTAACAATATTTTTATCTTCAAAAA
>CAYLSF010000170.1:6025-7340 GCA_964385675.1 uncultured Saprospiraceae bacterium | reverse complement strand
ATTTGGACTTGAAGAATATTCCATAAGATAATTCCACATTCATCCATATTGTGTTTAAAATTCAAATAAGAATGAGGTAAAATTATTCCTCCATTAACATGCTGTCTAGCTTTTTGAAGTAATTTTGATAATTCTGAGTGATTTTTGAGTTCCTCAATTAAATATTTTTTGCTCCAATATTTGTTATGTTCCATGAGTTAATTTTTTTGATTACACAATGTAATTAATATTATTATAATTAAAAATTAAGCATGAAAAAGTTATAATAGACTTGTTTTACTTTGAATATCAAACGATTATAAAAAGCGTAATTAAATTTGGGTCGGTACTCTGTACCTTTATATCATTTTGGTCTCATATACTACAATAAGCATCGGTGCTATGCACCTAAATGATGGTGTAAAATAGGTGCATAGCACCGATACTTGTTGTAGCATTGAAATAAAAAGTATATTGAGGTACAGCGTACCGATTCCAAAGTATTGATTATCAAAGGTAAACAAGTCTAATACATTGGTGTGATATGATACGTTTGCCCCCTTCTAGCTTTAGGTGTTTTAATCAGTCAGTTTTTTTGAAGTCATTTGTAATAATGGCAAAAGTAATCTAGCCGTTTCTTTGATAAAAGAATAGTTATGCCTACTCTTAGGGTTTAGCAATCCTCAATTTATGCTTCATCTTTTTCTAAAAACTCAATATCCAATTGTGGGTCTTTGAGGTCTGTTGCTTTTTTATAAATATCTGACATTTTAAGTGTAGCATCAATTGTTTCCAATTTTACTTCCTCGTCTAAACCAATGTAAGAAGTTACTTGCCATTTTTTTTCATCTATTTTATAAAACACTTCTACGATTGGCATATCTTGATTAACAATTACATACTCTCTAAAAGATGGAAGCGACTTATACATTCTAAACTTGGTTGTGCGATCATATCTTTCCGTAGATTTTGAAGCCACTTCTACAATTAATGTTGGATTTAAGACCGCCTGTTTACCCCCTTCATAAGTGATTGTTTCTCCTTTCACGACAAACGTATCTGTATAAGTGATTTTGTTAGAATCTGAAATATAAACCTTTTGATCGCTATTGTAAACTGCTATTTCTTCTTCTGAATTAAAGAATAATATAAATAATAATGCGTGTATAGCTCCAGAAATCATATTGTGATTTAATGTTCCACCTGCCATTTGACTAATTTTGCCATTTGTAAATTCATTTTTATAGAGAGATTTTTCTTCCAATTCAAAATACGCTTCAATTGTATAATGCTTGATGGTTGACTTTACCTCCTTTTGCTCAATTACCCCTATCAT
>CAYLSF010000170.1:0-6006 GCA_964385675.1 uncultured Saprospiraceae bacterium | reverse complement strand
ATTATTTTTCAATTTTAATATTATTTTTATTTGCCTAAGATACACCTTATATGTTTGATTTGCAAAATCAAGCCACTAATCGTTAACGGTTTTTAAATTAGGCTATTCCCCTTTCTTTACCAAATCAAAATATCACCGATTTACATACTGACTCTTAAAATCATGAGGGGTTTGGTTCATAATTGCTTTAAATTTCCGATTAAAATACGATACATTATTATAGCCACTTTCAAAACATACTTGCGATATAGATTTTTCAGAAGTCATCAATAATTTGCTGGCATGATTGATACGAAATTCATTGATGATTTGCGTATAAGTCTTTTTAGTTTGTTTTTTAATAAATTTATAAAATGCGGCTTCTGATATATTTAACTTATCTGCAATTTCTTTAATGCTTACTTCTTTTGTAAAATTCTCCATTACGTGGTCATATACAATTTTAATTCGTCCCAATTGATTTTCATTTAAATCTAGTGCATATTCTTCCGAACAAATTGTCGTAAAATCTTGTGTATCTGCCAGCGTTTGTAATAATTCCAAAAGGTGTAATAACTGCAACATACCTCCCCCACTCTCTAAAATTTTATCAATAATTTTTATTGCTTTCTTTTTAACCCAACCATTAAATTCTAAACCCTGTTTGGCTCGGGTAAATAAAGTTTTTACAGGTCGCAGTTCTGGTTTATCAATAAAAACCGCTCCCATAAAATCATGCGTCATTTGAATAACAACTTGACTACAATACATATCGGTTGTAAATCCATGTGGTAAATTCGCACCAAACATCACTAGATCTTCTTCTTCATAATCTGATATTTGATTACCGACAAATCTACGACCAATACTTTTTTGGGTAAAACATATTTCTATTTCGGGATGAAAATGCCAAGCTTGACTCAAGAGTGGGCGACTCTTTCTGTTCACAATTTTAGCGGTAAAAGACCGTGCAGGAGGTTCTACTATTTTCTCATATTCTGGTTTCATAAACACAATAATAGTTTATTTTAGTCAAAAAAAGACCAAATTTTATAGAATAGTGTCACCATTGGATAGTTTCCTGTAAAAAAAATCAGAAAACCCAATCTAATTTTGTTACCATCATTTAACACAAAATATTCATCTGAATTTTAAAAATTTAAAACCATTAATTATGAAGCGAATTATAACACTATTTTTAAAGCATACTTTATGTGCTTTGATTTTATGTTTTTCTTCTGGAATGGTTCTCGCTCAGGGAACACTTTCAGGAACAATTACAGATGATGGCGGAGAGCCATTAATTAGTGCAACAGTTGCTGTAAAAGGCACAACAACAGGGGTTACTTCGGATTTAGATGGTAAATATACCTTGAAAGTTCCTGCAGGTGAGCAAGTAATTGTTTACTCTTATACTGGCTACCAAACTTATGAAATGAAAATGACGGTAGAAGATGGAAAGAGTTATACACAAGATGTTACGCTAGGAACAGATAATATTGGATTAGACGAAATCGTAGTAACAGGTACATTTACGGGAAGATCTCAAAAGAATTCCCCAATGTCATTGACTGTTTTAAATGGTAAGCAACTCACAAGATTATCGGCTAACTCTCAAGCGGACATCCTTCGTACGGTACCAGGTATCACTGCGGAAGGTGGTGGTGGTGAGGTTGCGACCAACTTATTTGTAAGAGGGTTTCCATCAGGTGGTCAGTACGCATTTACACCATTAAACATTGACGGAATTCCAGTATTGAGTACATTTGGATTGAACTCTTCGGCACACGACGTTTACTTTAGAAATGATATTGGTTTAAGAAGCCTAGAATTTGTAAGAGGGGGTTCTGCTACGTTGCAAGGTGCAGGTAGTGTTGCGGGTATCGTGAACTATCAAAGTATTAGAGGGTCTGATGATCCTGTAAATAAAATTCAATTAGAATGGGCAGAAGGTGGCCGTATCAAGACTGATTTCCTTTCTGCTGGACGTATTTCTGATGGATTATACTATGCTTTTTCTGGATTCTACAGATATGATGAAGGGCCACTAGAAACTGGATTACCAACTCGTGGATACCAATTAAGAGGTAACATCAAAAAATTATTCAATGATGGTAAAAGTACATTTGTACTATCTATGCAAAAGATAGATGACAATGTTCAGTTCTATTTACCTTATCCTCTTGATAATTCAAATGGAGAAAGAGAAAGACCAACAGGTAATGATGGTGAGCCAATTTATACGATGTTATCAAGTCAATTAAAAGATTATTCTTTTGATACGCCTTTCGGAAGATTCAAGTCACCTATTGGCGATGGTGTTACTACAAATGGACAGTTTATCATGGCTGAATTAAATCATCAATTTAGTAATGATTGGAGATTATCTGCTAAAACGAAAGCAGCTTCTTATGACCATTGGTTTAATTTATTCTTAGATGGTGATGGTACACACAATACACCTGAACCACAAGATAGTTACCTAACAGACAGGGGGATTCCTAACACAGCGACATTTACTTATGCGGATAATGGTGCAACCTTAGCAGGAGGCGACCTTTTATTTGAAAATAGAGTTTTGGATAGACAAAGAGATATGGAAGAATTGGTGGGTGAAATCAACTTAACCAAAACAATCGGTAATCATAACTTGACTATCGGTACATTCTTATCCAATACAAAAGCATTAGATAATAACTGGATTCACAACGTATTAGGAGATTTTTCTAATTCTCCAAGAGCCGTATCACTTACTTATGTAGATACATTAGGTAATAATGTTACGCATGCTTCTAGTGGATATGTAGAGGGTTCAGGAAGACAGACGGCTAATAAAACTTTACAAAGCACTAAGATTGCAGGTTATATTGCAGATGAGATTAAAGGTGAGAAGTTTGATTTAGATATTGGTGTTAGATGGGAACAAGACATTGGTAATGTAAGTCTTGAAAATGGCGTAGGGTCTAACAATTTCAATAAAGGTATTGTAGATGCTTCTGATGTTGCTTTTGTAATTGCAGGTTTATATAGAGTGAATGAAAAATTCAACTTGTATGCAAATGGTAGTAGAGGCTACTTCTTCCCACAACTTCGCTCCTTAAAATTTGCTGGAGGTACACCACAGTCTTACGAAACAGAAACTGTGATACAAGGGGAAATTGGTGCAAAATTCAGTGATAACAAAAAATTATCTGGTACAGCAGCTATCTTCTTCAATGCGTTGAGTGATAGAAGAAATGTAGATATCGTAAATGATGGTAATGGTGGTATTACGGAAGAAATTCAATTACAAAGTACACAGACTTTCGGAATTGAAGCCAACGTCAACTATAATATAACAAAAGGCTTAAATGCTTATGGTAATTTCACTTATCAAGACCATCAGTTTACCGAAGTAGAAGGGAATACGGATCAAGAAGGAAACAGCATTGCTAGAATTCCTAATGTAATGGGTATGGTCGGAATTAATTATGACAATGGAAAAATTGATGCGAGTTTAACTTCTAACTTCTTAGGAAGCAAATTTGCAAACAATAGTAACACGGTAGAATTAGATGGCTTCAACATCGTAAGATTAGACGCGGGTTACACTATCCCACTAGGAGAAGGAAAAGAAAGTTTAAGATTGGGTATCGCTGTATTCAACTTATTAGACGCAGCAGGTGTAACGGAAGGTTCTCCAAGACAGGGTAATAGTCAAGTATCAGGCGGAAACTTTTTCGTAGGACGACCAATTTTACCAAGAAGAGTTTTCATAAGAGCAGCATTTGATTTTTAAGTAATAGTGATTAGTTAATTGGTTACTAGTTGCTTGGTTATTGGATTAAAGTAAAGTCGAGTTTTTATCAAAGAATTTAAAAAAAACATATTAAGTAAGCCTACTTAAGTAGGCTTACTTAACTAATAACCAAGCAACTAAGTAACCAATAACTACAAACCACTACCTTGATTTTTTAATTTCAATTTTGATTCGGTGAACTATATTATTGACAACGCTAAACGAATTTTAAATCTAAATTGGAAAGATGGTTTCACCATTCCAACAGGAAGATTATATCCATTTCAATGGAATTGGGACTCGGGTTTTACAAGTATCGGACACAGCCATTTCAGTTTAGACTTTGCCATTCAAGAGTTAGAATCCTTATTTTCTGGGCAATGGGAAAATGGAATGGTGCCGCATATCATTTTTCATAGTGAAAATGAAAAAACCTATTTTCCCAATTATGATTTTTGGAATGCCAATGTCAATACGGGGGCACCGAATAAACCCAAAACATCAGGTATCACCCAACCGGCTGTTCACGGATTTGTCTTAGAAAATTTATTAAAACGATTTCCTGATAATGAGAAACTGATTGCTTTTGTTAAGGCTATTTTTCCTAAAGTAGTCAAAAGTCATCGCTTTCTTTATACCTATCGTGACCCAGAAAGAGAGGGTCTCATGTTTATTTTTCACCCTTGGGAATCTGGTAGAGATAACTCTCCATTATGGGATGAGTCATTGGCTCGAATTGTCATACAAAAAGATGAAATACCACATTATGTAAGAAGAGATACTAGCATTGCACCAAAGGATGAACGCCCAACCTCTTATCAATATGATCGTTATGTTTACCTCTTAGAGTTAGGTAAAAAATATCGGTATGATGAAGTCGGTATATTCGATGAAAGTCCTTTTTTAGTGCAGGATACTTTAATGAATGCTGTTTTGATAAAATCCAATGAAAGTCTAATCAACATTGGAAAACGCTTTGGTTTTGATGTAGGGGAATTAGAAGAATGGCAACAGCAATCTCGTCCCAAATTCCAAGAAAAACTTTGGAATCAAGATTTAAATACCTTTGCGGTGTATGACTGCAGAGGGCAGTATCATATTCCATATAAAGAAATTGGCGGTATTGCATCATTGTACGCCAATATTCCAACAGATACTCAAGCCCAACAACTGAATGATTATTTACAATCTCTACACCAACGAGGGTATTATATCTGTCCAAGTTTTGATGTAGATAGTCCTCTATTCGATTCAAAACGATACTGGCGTGGTCCAATTTGGCCTCAGATGAATTGGATGATTTATCACGGTCTAAACAATTATAATTATACGGCTACGGCTAAAATCGTTAAAGCTGATTTTCTAGAATTGGTTTCTAAACACGGATTTTACGAATATTTTGAATCACAAAAAGCATTGGCTAAAAACCTAACATCAGGTTATGGCGGCGGTGATTTTTCATGGACTGCGGCCTGTGCTTTAGACTTATTTTTAGAAAATGGCACAGCTTGATTTTACTAAAAATTATATCATTGAAAATAGTCGAGTTCGATTAAGTCCACTAAATATAGAGCATTTCGTTGCTTTAAAATCCATAGCCAATAATCGTCAAATATGGACGTATTTTTTGGAAAAAGGCTATGGTGAAGACAATTTTCAAACCTATTTTCACGCAGCACTCCAACAGAAAAACAATCAAAAAGAATATCCCTTTGTGGTGTTTGATAAATCCAAACAACAGTACGCTGGGATGACTCGACTCTATAATTATCTACCCAACCTAGAAAGCATAAAATTAGGACACACTTGGTATGGCACAGCTTTTCAAGGTACTGGTTTAAATAAAAATTGCAAGTATATCCTATTTGAATTTGCTTTTGAACAATTAAACCTCCATCGAATCGGCTTTGGTGTACACGCAGAAAATGTCAGAAGCCTAAATGCTTTAAAAAGTGTAGGTGTTCAGCAGGAAGGCGTTTTAAGAGATTTTTTAACCAGTATTCAATTTAACAAAAAGGTAGATTTAATCCACTTGAGTATTTTGAAAAATGAGTGGTTTGGAAAAGTTAAAGCTGAATTAAGTATTAAAATAAATTACCCCCTAACCCCCTAAAAGGGGGAAAGTATAAAAATTCCCTCCCGATAACTATACGGGATTTAGGGGGTTAGGGGGTAAAAATAAGCTATTATGAATCACATAGACTGGCTCGTTGTCATTAGTTACATCATTGGATTCTTATTTTTAGGGC
>CAYLSF010000169.1:0-9577 GCA_964385675.1 uncultured Saprospiraceae bacterium | reverse complement strand
AGAAATCTCCTACTTCTACCATATCCGCATTTTTGACCATTGCTGACTCTACAGGTGAAAACTCCGATGTACCATCATGATCGACTTGCTTTAAGCGATAGTAATAATTGACATTAGATTGGATATTTTCATCTTGGAAAATGTATTCCGTAGCGGCTTCAATCGTACCTTGACCTGCTACCCAGCCGATTTTGTGAAATAGATGACCATCCGTGCTACGTTGGATTTCAAAACCAGCATTATTGAGTTCGGTAGCCGTTGCCCAGTTGAGTTGGATAGTTTGATTTTCTACTTTGGCTTTGAAATAGGTCATTTCTACGGGAAGGGCTGCTACTAGTGTATTACAATCACCAGTAGTCACTGCACTATTACCGTCATTCTCATAGCCCATTTCTAGGATTTTAACTTTCAAAACCTTATTAACAGGACCTGGACATTGTGTAACATTTAATCGTATAAAACCTAATTTCGTACCTTTTTTGATACCTATGTAGTTATTAGTGGCATCATGACCAGGATTAAATTCTTCAACTGATCCTCCTGGGGAGCAAAACTGTATTGATGTGCTATTAGTAAAACCCATCCCTGTTGTAATAGCATAATTGGCATTCAATCTTTTTACATATTTATTACCGTTACTTACAAAAAACCTCAGGCTATTACTCCCAATCCCGTTAAAAAATCCTTCATAATTATTGTTGTAAAATCTAAAATCATTACCACCTCCGTCAATATCAATAAAATGAGAACCAGTGTTAGTAATATTAATTGTAGCTTGAGCACCTTGACACTGCGCATTAGCCGCGGTAGCTGCAGCTAGTGGAATAAGAGCGGTCAATGTCCCTTTTTTAAGGTTTTTGACTACAGACCTGGTGGTCTGCTGACGATAAGCAGTGGCTTGCTGCTGATAGGCTTCCAACTGCTCGCCGAGTGCCTGTGGCACTTTTTGTTTGTTGTACTTTTTAATCATTGGATGATTGTATTTAAGTATGTTAAAAAATAAATGAATATCGAATATCGAAGTAAGCTACCGCTGCTAGCCGTAACTATAGCCATAGCTACTTCAACATTCGTTATTCATTATTCGACATTCGATATTCGATTCTACTTCACCATCAACTTCCGATACTCATACTTATCGCCCATTTGCAGCTTCACAAAGTACTGCCCTGCGGTCAACCCCTCTAAGCGGAGCGATAGCCGATTTTGACCCGCATCGAGTGACTTATTGATAGTCCGCACCAAAGCTCCTTGACTATTGTAAACATGGAAAATACCATCTACAGCTTGTGGTAAATTGACTTTCAACCAAGCCACAGGGTAATCCTTAGTCACAGGATTGGGGAAGAAATCTCCTACTTCTACCATATCCGCATTTTTGACCATTGCTGACTCTACAGGAGAAAAATCTGCCGTACCATCGTGATCAACTTGCTTTAAGCGATAGTAGTAGTTGACATTCGGTTGGATATTTTCATCTTGGAAAGTGTATTCCGTAGCGGCTTCAATCGTACCTTGACCTTCTACCCAGCCGATTTTGTGAAATAGACGACCATCTGTACTGCGTTGGATTTCAAAACCTGCATTATTGAGTTCGGTAGCGGTTGCCCAGTTGAGGTGGATAGTTTGGTTGTTTACCTTTGCTTTGAAATAGGTCATTTCTACGGGAAGAACTCCTCCTAAGGTCGCACAATCGCCAGTAGTCACTGCACTATTGCCGTCATTTTCATAGCCCATTTCATCAATTCGGAATTTCATTTCAGCACCACTACAGTCTAGTACGGTAAGGCGTATAAATCCTAGTTTTGTCCCTTTTTTGATACCTATGTAATTATTAGTCGCACTGTGTCCTAGATTAAAAGAATAAGAGGAAGAACTTGTGCTGTTACAAAGAGCGCCATTAGTATCAAAATTTTTCCCTGTAGTAATAACATAATTATTGTTCAATCTTTTAGCAAAATAATTATTGCTTACTATGAGGCTATTTTGTCCTAGTGCAGAGAGCCCTATCCCACTACCACCGATATAAAAAGCAAAATCCTTTCCTCCTCCATCAATATCAATGCTATGATTTGTACCAGTTATTAAAGTAACAGTAGCCTGAGCACCTTGACACTGTGCATTAGCTGCGGTAGCAGCGGCTAGTGGAATAAGAGCAGTCAATGTACCTTTTTTAAGGTTTTTGACTACAGACTTGGTGGTCTGTTGACGATAAGTAGTGGCTTGCTGCTGATAGGCTTCCAACTGCTCGCCGATTGCCTGAGGCACTTTTTGTTTGTTGTACTTTTTAATCATTGAATGATTGTATTTAAGTATGTTAAAAAATCTGTGAATAATGAATATCGAATATCCAATATCGAACCTGTCTGCCGACAGCTTACGTTTACACACATCTTGTGACATAGTAATTTAGATGTAATTTGCTTTTAACTAACCACAGAGTGGTTCAATATTAGTAACTACGGGTGTAAACCCGTAGCGGAAAAAGCACATTAATCGAACTACAGAGTAGTTCAACTCGTTAATTCGTTCATTTTTATAGTTGAACTACTCTGTAGTTCGTATATTTTGTGCAATTTACCACGGGTTTACACCCGTAGTTACTCAAATTTGACTACTCCGTAGTCATTCTAGTATTATTTTACCATGTCACGACTTGTGTATAAACGTAAGCTGCCGACAGGCAGGCCGCAGAAGTAAGCTACCGCAATTAGTCGCAACTCATGGCGGTAGCTACTTCGATATTCATCATTGGATATTCAATATTCGAAAAGATGCTTTCTCTAACGGCTAAACCTAAGAGGTTTTCAAAACCTCTTAGATTTGGTACTATTAAAAATCATAAGACTTTTAATGGTAAACCATAGTAGCCATAGCTAGACTATTTCAGCGGTCTGACGCTCCCGATACAACTTGCTATCCACCGCACTTGCCATCAATTCTGGTAGCACTTCATAATTCAAAAAGTCATTGATGTGTAATGCTTGCTCAAAAGGACTATTTATCACGGCTCGATGCGGAACATATAAGATTTCCACATTGGACTGTCGAGCTGCCCATGCTTTGACTTTCTGCAAAGTCCGCTCAAATTCCTGTATCAAACCAAGCGGATAGACCTCATCTTGGGTGTTTTGTCCCATTCGGTTGAGCATTTTACGCTGCGAAGTCACCACTTCATGTAAGTCGCGCTCCATAAAAATGATACGGTAACGGAAGCGAGGCGGCAAGTGTGGTAATAGATTGGCAATGATTTTAACGACCTTGCCATTCGCTTCTAATAGCCATTCTTTATTGCGGGCTAAGGTTTTGACGGCTTCATGCTCGTAATACCCTTTTGGGTTATTATCATCCGCTGTTCGTTCCTTGTCGGTAAATACTTCTAGTCCGCCTTTTTCGAGCATTTGCATCATCATAGAAGTACCCGTGCGCGGTAAGCCAGACACTACCGTAATCGTTCCGAGCATTTCAGTATCATACGTCGCTCGATGTTTGTCGGCTTTTTCGGGCTGATGGAGATGGTGGTCATAGAGTTCTATGAGTTGCTCTCTAGCTTTACCCGCATGCGGTTGCATCACTAATGCCACCTCAAAAGCTGCGGCTGCTTTTTCGTATTCGCCCAAATGACGGAGTGCCATTCCTAACCAAAAATGTGCATTCGGATATTCATACCTTAATCCTATGGCAGTGAGTAAGGAACTGACTGCTTTTTCGTAATAACTATCCATCAAATACACATTACCCAATAAGCCGTGCGCTTCTGCGTGGTCGTAGTCGAGGTCAATTTCTGCCTTCAAAGCTCTCTGAGCATCTTCCCATCTATTGAGACGGATATAGGCTTTGGCAATTTGCATATTCAATCGAGCATGGAAAGAATTGACTGCTCCTTCTGCTTTTTTGAACAATTTAATCGCTTCTATTGGACGACCTTCACCGAGTAGCAAACTACCTTCCATGACATCTAAGGTCGATTCATTATAAAACGCTCTATCTCTTAATGTATCAATAACCTCACGGCATTCTTTGAATTGTCCCATTAGCTGATAGCAAGTTGCTAATCGGAAGCCATAACGAGGCGTTTCGATATTTTCTTTGTACAATTTTTCTAATAATGGAATGGCTTCGCCCACCAAACCGCCATCGATATATGCACGTGCTAGATTAAAATCACATTCATCTTGTGCATGCTTACGGTTTTTCTCTGCGTTGTCTGATGGTTTGGCGATGTAGCCTAATGCCACCAATTGGTCAAGGGCTTTGGTTGCCATTTCCTCATCATCGCCCACACCAATATCGTGCATGCCACTATCTTGAATACCCTCTTTGGTTTCCCAACTCTCAATCACGTCAATATTTGGTGCTTGCTCAAAGACTTGCGATAAGACTTTACCATCCATATCCGCAGCTACGGGCAAGTTCATACAAGCCAAAATAGTTGGCGTCACATCTAGTAGGCTCGCACCATAAGCAATGGTGTCTTTTTTAATATTTGGACCTTTCAACACAAAAATGCCTTGTGGCGAATGCTCGTAAGCTGGCCCTGCTGGCTCATTTGGAATATTGCGAGGACGCAAGTGGTCAGGTTGGAAACCATGGTCGCTCACTAGCATGACATAAGTATCATCATCGACCAATTCCAACAGGCGACCGAGCATCATATCATGGAAACGATACCCTGCCGTCACTACATTATGGTACATATCATAGTCTTCTTGCGGAATATGAGGACGCTTTGGTGGATGATATTTCATAAAACCATGACAATAATGGTCAATGGTTGCCAGATAGCAAGCTGCAAAATCCCACTCTTGAGTGCGGAGGATATTGGTAAAAGCACCGTGAAGCGTAGCAGCCATCGCCGTTTCTCTAGCTATGGCGTTGATGCGTTTTAATTGGGTAGGTGTGGCTTTTTCCCAATTCGGTACAAATGGTTCGATGTGTGAAGAGGTCAACTCTTCGGGATGCACTCGAAGGCTCGCAAAATGTTCTTCCATAGATTTAGGATGCACTGCACCTTCGGCTACCGTCCACGGCTCGTACAATCGACCTGCTGGTTTTTGGAAGAAGTCTGAAATCATAGTGCCATTGATAGGTTCAGCAGGGTGAGAAGGCCACCAACCGACTACATGAGATTTGTAGCCTTCTTGAGACAACATATTCCATATCGCTTTGCATTTGCGGGTCGTACTCATCACAGGACGCATACCATTGCCTTTGTCCCAAGGCTCATGAAAACCATAGACGCCATGCTTATAAGGCCGCTTACCTGTAGCAATGGAAGACCAAAGCATTGGTGAATAAGGCGGGTCAAGGGTAGCTAGATTACCCATCACGCCTTGATTGATGAATTGCTCAATATTTGGCAGTAAACCTTGATCGAGCATAGGATTGATGACTTTCCAGTCTGCGGCATCCCAACCGATGAATAAAAACTTAGATTTTTTCATTTGTTTAATTTTTTAATGTGTAGTTATTGGTTATTGGTTACTTGGTTACTTGGTTATTGACCAACAACCCATAATTATAATTTAATGATTGGGAACAGTTTGCCCTTTTTTGATTAATTTAATTTTTAGTCGCCATGCTTGAATACCTAAATCTCCAAGTGCTAATAACCCCAAACTTCCGCTCACTGGAATTGGGAATGACTGACCGTTTTCATCTTGAAAAAGCTCATCTAATTGCGCTAATGTTTTAATTTCCATCTGTTCTGTATTTTAATTTTATTTTATAAATCACTGTAAAAAATGTTTTTAGTTACTTTAATGGTTTGCAGAGTATGCTGCCCAGATTTGTTCACTGTCACTACGAGTAGAATTGATTCTTTCATTGGTTAAATAAAGTTTTCGGTTGCCCATTGCCTATTGCCCGTTAAATAACAGACAAACCGACAACAGACAACCGTTACACATTCACAATTTGATGTTTAAGACTTGTTCCATTTCATTTTTGGTTATACAGGATGTTTGTGCGTTGCCAGTTGTCGGTTATTGGTTATGAGTTACGAGGTAAATAACAGATAACAGGTAACAGATAACAGACAACGGATAACAAATAACAGACAACTGACAACGGCTCACACTTCCAGTGGAGAGATTCCAAAGTGTGCTTTAAATTTTTTAGAAAAATAACCCGCGTCTTTGAAGCCTATGGCATTGGCGACTTCGGCTACCGTATAGTATTTGCCTTCTTGTAAGTATTGATAGGCGGTTTGAAATCGTAGTTGATTGATGTATTGATTTGGTGTAGAATTGGTCAGTATTTTGATATTGCGGTAAAGTTGTCGCTCACTAATCTTTAGTGCAGTAGCGATGTCCTGAATGGTTAAATCCTGCTGTGAAAGATGCTCATATATACATTGGTTCAGCTTTTCTAACCATGCGGTTTGATGCCTTTTTTTCATTGTTACAATCATGTCGTTTATTTTGCCCTTTTAATACTACAATAATACAATAAAACCGATATGAAAATTCTGCCATTGTATTGGACAATCCTGCCAAATAGGTAGAAAATCCCGCCAATAGGGTAGAACATCCTGCCTGTGGCGGGATGTTCTGCTGTTTTTGGGGGTGAAATGGAGTGTTTTGTTCCCTAAACCCCCTCAAATCAAAAATCATCAATCCTCTAATCAGAAAAATCAGATGGATATATGATTCGTGATGTATGATTTTTGATGTATGATTTTGGGGAAAAGTCCTCCCGACTCCTGTACGGAATTTTAGGGGGATTTAGAAGGTAAAAAATCATATATCACACAACATTCCGATAACTCATATGCTCCTAAAAGTAGTGCGACCGAAATGTGGCCACACCATTACCTTTATCTAATAACAACCATTTCTTCAAAAGCTGTTGGCTTACGCTTGTTTCATTTCATTTTTGGTTATACAGAATGTTTTTCAGTTATCCGTTGCCAGTTAAATAACGGACAACGGACAACCGACAACTAACCCCAATTACTCCTTCACAAACTGTTGCCTAACCGTCGTTCCATTCGCTTTTTGGATATATAGGATATATTGACCATTCACCAAATCGCTTATGCCAACCGAAAACTGCTCGTTATTGATAGTAAATTGTCGGACGGCTTGTCCTAGTGTATTGTATAAGATAGCTTGCCCTTCGCCTTCTACGATAGTTAAGGTCTCTTGTACGGGATTTGGGAATACTCGAACGTTGGACAGCGAAGTGTTTGTCCCTCGATTATGGATGTTTACAATATGTGTGTACTCAAAATGCTCATCGAAGTCCACTTGTTTCAAGCGGTAGTAGTTTTCACCTGGGAGCGGCTGATGGTCTGTAAAGTTGTAAGCGTGTGTCTCGGCAGTAGTGCCATGCCCTTCAATGAAGCCAAGTGTTGTCCATTCTTTAGCATCACGACTACGCTCTATCTCAAAGCCTGCATTGTCCAATTCTGAAGCTGTGAGCCAAGTAAGTAGATGCCCTTTGTTGGTAGCTTGTACGGTGAAAGAAACTAAGGAGACAGGTAGTAGAGATGCACCTATCTCGCGAGAACCTGCATCAGGTGTAGAGGCATCACGCGCACCGCCACAGATGTCATCTGTCGGTATGTCGCTATCTTCACTATTCGGCTTGCCGATACCTGCGGCAGGAGTACCCGTAGGGTCAAAAAACTTTAAATTGGCATTGCTACAGCTAGTCTCACTACCTAGTGTGCCTGAGGTACTTACAAATGATGGGCAGCTTCCACCAATACCACTATTACAATTTTCTACCCAACTATGGTCAGCATCACTAGAATTGCCTACACTTGTACTAAGTATATAAAAATCATCATCAGCAGTATTATCTGCTATTATACAATTAGTGATATTAAAAGTTCCACCAGTAATATAAACTGCACCACTAGAAATTGTAGAACTTGATGTATTACTAGCGATTGTACAGTGAAATAAACTAATACTATTACTGCCAGATATATCATAAATTCCACTTCCTGTATATTGGGACGTATTACCAGAAATAGTACAATTTTTAAAAATATGTGTACCATTATTCACAAATATACCTCCACCATTTTTATTAGCAAAACCAATAGTACCTCCAGTATTACCACTAATCACACAACTAATCAAGGTATTCGTAGAGCCATTTTCATTGAGCGATACTCCACCACCATTACCTGATGTTGTATTGCCACTCACCACACACCGAGTCATGGTAAAGCTAGATGCACCTGTCTGATGGATAAAACCACCATTTCCATTTCCACCCACCGTATTATTACTAAAAATACAATCGGTCATCGTCATAGTAAGTCCACTACCTGAGACTAAAACACCTCCACCAGCACCACTTCCAATATAATTATTTGTAATAGTTACATTGGTTAGTGTAGCCGTACCTGTTGCTGTACCTTGATTGAAGTATATCCCACCTGCATGTTGAGCAGGATTACCATATCGAATGGTCATATTTTGGAAGGTTACGCTGGTCGTTGCACCTGTCACTTGAAATACGCGTTCACCATTACCATCTTTGACTTCAGAAGCAGCGGATTGAACAAAGGTCGTGGATTGTCCCTGTCCTTGTATGGTTAGACTTTTATTCACTTCGATACCGTCCGTTACGGATTCAATGTGGATATTATCAGCACCTCCTGTAATATCAATAATATCATCTGCCGCAGCAGCAGCTATGGCAGCAGTGATAGTTGTAAAGTCTCCGCCACCGTCATCATCTACAGTGTGTGTCGTCTGTGCAAAAGTGGATAAGGTAAAGCCTCCTAAGCATAATAGTAAAATTAATTTTCTCATTAGTTGAATGAATTTTTAAGTATTAGTAAATAAATTTTTGTTGTCGGTTGTCGGTTGTCGGTTGTCAGTTATCCGTTGTCAGTTATCAGTTATCAGTTATCAGTTATCAGTTATCAGTTACGAGGTAAATAACAGATAACTGACAACTGACAACGGCTCACACTTCCAGTGGAGAGATTCCAAAGTGTGCTTTAAATTTTTTAGAAAAATAACCCGCGTCTTTGAAGCCTATGGCATTGGCGACTTCGGCTACCGTATAGTATTTGCCTTCTTGTAAGTATTGATAGGCGGTTTGAAAACGTAGTTGATTGATGTATTCATTCGGCGTGCTGTTGGTGATGGTTTTGATATTGCGGTAGAGTTGTCGCTCGCTGATGCTTAACGCTGTAGCGATGTCTTGAATGGTTAAATCTTGCCGTGAAAGATGCTCATATATATATTGGTTCAGCTTTTCTAACCATGCAGTTTGATGCCTTTTTTTCATTGCTGTAGTCATGTTGTTTATTTTGCCTTTTATAATTACTACAATGATACACTAAAACCGATATGACAATCCTGCCATTCTATTGGACAATCCTGCCAAATAGGTAGAAAATCCCGCCAATAGGGTAGAAAATCCTGCCTATGGCGGGATTTTCTACTGTCTTTTTTGGGGGAAATGGAGTGTTTTGTTCCCTAAATTCCCTCAAATCAGAAAAATCGGACGGATGTATGAATTGTGAATTGTGAATTGTGAATTGTGAATTGTGAATGACTTTGTTGCATGGCAATAAAAAAGAGAGTGAAATTAGATAAGTTTGTGT
>CAYLSF010000168.1:0-9613 GCA_964385675.1 uncultured Saprospiraceae bacterium | reverse complement strand
TCCTGATGATGAATCGTTTTGACTTCCCAAGTGGGTATTTTACGGCTATCAAAGATAACTAAATACCCTTTATTGACACTGTGAGCCTTTAAATAGTTAGTCAATTGATTTAAGCCTTTTTTATGGGCTTTTTCACCTCGCCATAGCTTTAGTTCCAAAATATATTTGTATTCTAAATAAGTTACGACGATGTCTAAACGCTTTTCTTCCGAAGTTTCGACTTCTTTAAAATCATGTCCTTGACCATTCAAAATGGGTTTTAAAAATGCTAAAAAAACCAATCGCCATTCTCGTTCCAAAAAGTATAAATCCTTTTTGCTCCGCTGTTCTTTCATAAAGGATTGAAACTTTCGTAAAACACGTTCTAAGTCTAAAGAACCATCATCTGCTGTATATTGATCGCCTAATCTTCTTTCGCCTACATCCCTTTTATCTTCGATCCTTTTAACCGTCATATAATTATAAATCCGTTGTTCATAAATACGATTATGAATTTTCAATCGTCCATTTTGTTTGAAAATTCCGTATATCCGACCTAATTGTGTCATTGGAGCATCAGGACTAAAAGGAATAATTTCACCCTCAATTAACACTCGATAAGTTAAATCGTATAACTTCGGATGATTTTCTAAATTCTTAATCAAACTATCAAAATTTGTATTATTTTCCATCAATAATATTCGCACCGCATTCTCCACATCATCAAGCGTCCATTTGGTTTTTTCTGCTCGTTTAGGCAGTATTTTTTCTGCAATGTTTTTACACAATTTACTAACTAAAAAAGGATAGCCCGATGTGTGATAATACAATCGCTCCGCTATTGCAGGAATATCCATCGTCACACCTTCCGCTTCTGAATACTGCTCTAACATCGGCTCTATTTCTTTTGGAATAAACTCCATGCGTACATCAAAGTCTATCGCAATATTCCACGGGGAGTTATACTGTACGGCTTCGGCATTTGGTTGTTTGAACTTTAGATTTTTGATATCATGTACACCTGCTAAGACAATGCTATGAAATGTTGGTACTTGCTGACGACTTAAATACTTCTTTCTAAGCATTGCTAAAAAGCTCAAAAAAGCTTCGTAATTACTACTCGCATCCACTTCATCTATTAATAGAACAACTTTTTTATTCAATTTCATGATTAAGCGGGTAATGAATTTGGAAAGTGTTCCCATATCTTTTATGGTCACTTTCTGTGCTTCTATGAATGATAGGATACTTTCATTTTTATATTCAAAATAGTTGTTCACTTCTGTAATGAACATTTCGGCAAAAGCTGCGTCATTTTCGTGCCACATTCTATCAATTCCTTGAAAATTTAAGGCGATAGGTACATATTCTTCCTTTTCATCGAAATATTTCATCAACTGAAAAAGCATTGTGGTTTTTCCAAATTGTCGAGGGCGATTAATAGTAAAATATTCTCCAAACTCAATTAATTCCATTATTTTATTAAAATGTGTAGTATTATTCATCAAGTAATGTTGAGTTGAATTACAATTACCTGTTATGTTGAATTTTTTTTTCATATCGTTATCGTTTCACTACAAATATACTGATTATTCCTTGTACGTTTTATGTTAAAAAATGGTAAATAAAAAAGCCATTCCGTTTTGGAATGGCTTTTTTCATTTATCCATTATTTTAAAATTAGTTAACATCAAAAGTATAACGGATAGAACCACATTGCTCATCTAAACCATTACTTGCAGGATTAAATTTCCATTTTTTAGCATCTTTAATCGCTGTTTGAATGGCTTTTGAATCATTCAAGGTTGAGCCTCTTTGTGTGTAGGTAGCAGAGGTTACATTTCCACGTCTATCTACACAAATTTTAATCACAACAACACCTAATTTTTGAGTTGGATTTTTTGGTGTAGCTGGTTTTGAGACAGCTCTTCTACCTTTTAGGTCTGCTCCTCTACTGCCTTTTCCTTTTCCGCCATCTCCGATATTATTCGAATTTGAATAACCCGTGCTTGAACCTCTAGTCCCCTTCTTCTTCTTAAATCCTCCATGTAGTTTATCTTTCAAGGCTTTTGCTTCCTTACATTTCTTCTCGGCTTCTGCCTTCTTAAGTGCCTCTTCTGCTTTACGTTTTTTCTCGGCTTCTGCTTTCTTTTTAGCCTCGGCAGCCTTATGCTCTCGTCCTCTCTCTGCTTTATCTTCATAGCTTTTCAATAATTTATGCTTTAGAGCGTTGAGTTCAGCTTCCTTACGTTTTATTTCGGTTTTTATTTTCTTACGCTCCACTGCTTCTATACGAGCTTCAATTGCCTTACGTTCTTTTTTAGCGTCCTCCCATTTTATACGGGATTGCTCATATCTTCTTTTTTCTATTTCTGCTTGACGTTTAGCCTTTTCCCAATTTAAACGAGCTTCTTCCATTCGGCTTTCATATTCTTGTTCCTTCTGTAAAGCTATTTTTAATTCAAAAGTATCACCTAATAATACCTCTGGAATTGATCTAGGCTTTATCACCGTTTTACTTGTACTCGTAAAACTCTAAGAAAAGATAATAGCTAAAATGAGTATCAAAATGCTGTATTTCATGTTATAAGGTATTTAGTGATTTCAAGGTCTTGTAAATATAAAACTTAACGCATATAATTTTGAGTATTGTTAAAAATACTAATACTAAAAAAGCCATTCCGTTTTGGAATGGCTTTTTTCATTTATCCATTATTTCAAAATTAGTTAACATCAAAAGTATAGCGGATAGAACCACATTGCTCATCTAAACCATTACTTGCAGGATTAAATTTCCATTTTTTAGCATCTTTAACCGCTGTTTGAATAGCTTTAGAATCATTCAAAGATGAACCTCTTTGTGTATAAGTCGCAGAGGTTACATTTCCACGCCTATCCACACAAATTTTAATCACAACAACGCCTGATTTTTGCGTTGGATTTTTGGGTGCAGCTGGTTTCGACACAGCCCTTCTACCTTTTAGGTCTGCTCCTCTACCACTCTTGCCTTTTCCCTTTCCACCATCTCCAATATTATCCGAATTTGGGTCACCCGTATTTGAACCCGTATTTCCAGTTTTATCTCCATTACCTTTGCCACCACCATTTTTCTTCTTCTTAAAACCACCGGATAATTTATCTTTCAGTGCTTTAGCTTCCGCTTCCTTACGTTTTTTCTCTGCTTCCGCCTTCTTGCGAGCCTCTTCGGCTTTCCGCTTCTTTTCCGCTTCGGCTTTCTTCTTAGCCTCCGCAGCTTTGCGTTTCTTCTCTGCTTCTGCCTTTTTCTTAGCATCTTCTGCTTTCTTACGAGCTTCCTCTTCTCGCTTCTTACGCTCTTTCTCCTTCTTTAAGGCTATCTCTTTAGAGTTATCATCTTTGATAACCTCTTCTTGCACATCAGGCTTCGTTGGTACTTCTGCTTTTTCTGGTTCAACAGGTTCTGGCTCTGGCTCAGGTTCTTCTTCCACGACTTCTTGCTCCACCTCTTGTTCTACTTCCTGCTCTACCATTTGCTCTTCAGCAGAAGTTGTTTCAGAGGATTCTGAAGGTTGTTCCGTATTGTTTCCAACATCAGGTACACCGAATGCAACTTGAATACCCTCTTGACCAGGAGGGGGATCGGGATACACAAACAAATTCAAAAACATCAAAACCAGTAAAGCTAAGTGTACCAAAAAGGATACAATCGCTCCTGACTTCCGATTATTTTCTCTGGCTTGTTGCCTGTTTATTTCTATTGCGTTCATAATCGTTTAATTTAAAATGGTGTTTTTGTGAATCGTGTTTAAGCTCTTACATTGATAAAGATGTGCCAAACTTCATTTTTGGCGTGTTAAAGGGTGTTAAGTATAGACCAACGCTCCTATAACAACTACCAATTTACCTATTTTGACTTTTGCAGAATACCATTAATTTGATATTCCATCGCAATACTCATCACTTGTGCTACGTATTGCGTCGGTACATCCCTATCCGGAGCAATTAATATATTCAATTGACCATCTGCATTTTGAGCTAGATTACTTAGGTTACTTTCAAGCTCTGTTAATTCTACATTCTTATTGTTTAAATAGAACCGTCCATCTTTTTTGATACGTACTCTATCCAAATTTGAAGGCGAAGAGGTAGAAGCTTGAGAAGAACCTGGCAGCTTCAAATTCAAAGAATTTGGAGCAACTAGCGTAGAAGTCAACATAAAGAAGATCAATAACAGAAAAATAATATCTGTCAATGACGACATGTTAAATTCTGCACTTACCTTATTTCGCTTTTTTAATCCCATTATTTTATTTAATCTGTATCTATTCAACGGGTGACTTTGAGTCATCCGTTGAATTTACAACAATGTTATTTAGCCTTTGGCTGAGTGGCTAAGATTGCTTTAATATTGAGTTGTCCTGCAATTTCTATGACATCTGCGACTTTATCAAAAGAAGAATTCTTTGCTGCTGCAATCGTCAATGTAATATCCTTTTTCTCTTCTTCTGGTGCCTTTGCTATCGCATCAGATATATTCCCCTTTAGTTGTGTGATGGTTGTTGCTTCTTCATTAAATGTAAAACTGCCTTCTTCATCTACTGTTACGACAAAAGATTGTGCCGCTACTGTTTTTGAATCCGATTCGGGCAATTCAAAAGGCTGAATCCGAACGAAATTAGAAGTCAACATAAAAAAGATCAACAATAGGAAAATAATATCCGTCAGTGAGGACATATTAAATTCTGCACTTGCCTTATTTTGACGTTTTAATCCCATTATTAGTGATTAGTGATTAGTGATTAGTGATTAGTAATTTCACTAAATACTAAGCAGGTTCTTGAAGTAGATCCATGAATTCGGAAGATAAGGCTTCCATTTTGAAAATTACTTTTTCTACTAGGGATACCAAATAGTTATAACCTACAAAGGCGATGATACCTACAAAAAGACCAAAAGCAGTTGTCAATAAGGCTTGATAAATACCTCCTGCTAGTACATCAGGGGTAACATTTTGTTGCGTTGACATTTCGTAGAAGGCCGAAATCATACCCGTTACGGTACCAAAGAATCCAATCATGGGAGCAGCACCTGATATGGTTGCTAAAGTGGAAAGATTTTTTTCTAATTTAATGATTTCCAAGTTTCCCACATTTTCAATAGCAGCATTTACGTCATTGAGTGGTTTACCTATCCGAATCAATCCCTTTTCTATCATTCTTGCCACAGGAGAATCCGTATTCTGACAGAGTCGTTTAGCACTTTCTAAATTAGAGTTTTGAACACTTGTCCGGATATTGGTCATAAATGCCTCGTCAATTTCAGAGGCTTTGGTAATGGTTAAATAACGCTCAATAAAGATATATAAGGCAAAAGCAGATAATACAAACAGGGTCAGCATAATCAATATACCAAGTAATCCACTATTCATAATAATATCAAAGAAACTTTGGCTTTTTTCTGCGACTTCTACGCCATCTAGTGTAGCATCTTGAAATAAAAACAAGGGACTGAATTCCATACCGTTAAAAGGTTTTAAGTTTTATAGTGATTTGTTTAGAAATTGTAGGCTTTGTTATCATAAAGCCTTTTCTCATTTTTCAATAAATTGATACCAAATGAACAAGTCAAATATACCAATTTCTATGATGAAATAAAGTGATTTTGGAAAAATTGAATATACGTGGTTAATAATGAAATAGATACACAATCTATCCTACTTTTAAAAAGTCTAGTTTGTTAACTATTACCAATAAGTATTAAGGTAAAAAATAGAAGCGATATAGATATGTTTTGTGAGTTGTTAGAAATCCATGTTATAACCTCTGTATTTGTCAATTTATTGTAAGAGCTGATTAAAAATATAAAATGTAATAAGTTAGATTTTTAAAATTAGTAAACATTTACTAATTTTGAATTATAATTAGTCAGTTATGCAAAATATCAAGATAAATATTCAACAAACTGCGATTCGGTTATATAATGAAAAAGGCATCTCAATGGTCTCTATGAAACAAATAGCCGATGCCTTAAATATTAGTGCAGGTAATTTAAGATACCATTACAAAACCAAATCGGCTTTACTCTTGGATATTTATAAGGATATGCACGAAGAAACCGTAACATTCATTATGCCGAACAATGAATATATTACGCTTCATCACTTAGAACGCATGATGTTAAATTTTTATGCTTATCAGAAACGCTATGCTTTTTTCTTTCAGGATTTAAGTCATATTGCTCAAGTCTATCCTGATGTTATGGAGCAACTACAAACTTCTAATCTATTAAGATTTAAGGAAGGAAGACAATTAATTGACTATTATGTGGCAACGGACCGAATGTATGCCGAGCGTAACGGTGTGAATTATGATAAACTTATGCATAATATTTGGATGGTTTCCATCTTTTGGCTGACACAATCTAAAATTATTTCTACTTCTGATTACACCGTTAATAAAGGACTTCCAACAGACTTGATTTGGGATATTGTCATACCTCATTTGACGTCTAAAGGATTAGAAGAATTTCAACAAATGAAAAAATTCGTAAAAATTAATTCATAAAATTTACAATTGTCTAATAAAAGCAAAAGACAATTTGTAACCATCAAAACGCAAAATCATGGATGCTATAATCAATTATTTTTCAGCCATGCCTACAGAACACCGTTCTTTGGTTTTAGTAGGTGGTTTGACTATCTTTTTCCTAATAGAAAATGCTGCACCACTTTTTGAAATGCGGTATAATCGTGCAAAACACACAGGGTTAAATATCTTTTTCACCATTACCACTATCGTTGTCAATTTTACAATGGCTTTTATTTTAGTCGCTACAGCAGATTGGGTTGTTGCTAATAATTTTGGATTGATTCAGTGGTTAGGATTTTCTGGTTTAATGACCGCTACAGTCGGTTTATTAATTTTAGATTTAGTCGGTGCATGGTTGCCACATTGGGTCGAGCATCATGTAGCATGGATGTGGAAATTCCATGTTATTCATCACACAGACCAACATGTAGATACGACTACGGCTAATCGTCATCATCCTGGCGAGAGTGTTATTCGATTTATGTTTACCACCGTTGCTGTTTTAATTGTAGGTGCCCCTATGTGGTTAATCTTTTTATATCAAACCTTATCTGTTGTATTGACTCAATTCAATCACTCCAATGTTAAGATGCCAGCATGGTTAGATAATGCTTTAGTTTTAGTATTCTGTACCCCTAATATGCACCGAGTACACCATCATTATCGCCAACCTTATAGTGATACCAACTATGGTAATATTTTTTCGTTTTGGGATAGAATTTTCAATACTTATGTGAAGGTGGATAATTCAAAATTGGTATATGGAGTGGATACACACATGGATAAAAAACAGGTTGCTGATATTTGGGCGTTATTAAAAATTCCTTTTCAGTCTTATCGTCCTACACCACGTTATCATGAAAACGAGGAGTTGTAGTTGATGTGTTGATGTGTTGATGTGTTGATGTGTTGATGTGTTGATGTGTTGATGTGCAAATTTCGATAAATATGACAACATTAACTCCCGAATGCTTTCGGGATCAACACATTAACACTATAATTTTATTTTTCAAGTTCGCTAGTTAAAACTATGCCCTTTAGGGCAAGAGCTTCAGTTGCTACTCACTTTTAATCCGAATTATGGTTACGTAATGCAACTGGTAAATTAACTTTAGTCGAATTTCATTCGATACTCAAAACCTATGGACTTCTAGTCCATAGTGGTTTAGTTATAAACTCACCCCCTTAAATAATCCTCCTAAGAAGACTAGATAAAACAATAATAACATATAGCCTTCCCACTGAGAGATTCTTTTAGAAATACACATGATAGCAAATAGTAAAGTAACTGCCATCATCATTGGTAAACTAAAGGATAGAATGGAATCTGGAATATTTATATCTCCTAAAAAGGCGGGTAATCCAACAACAGCAAAAGTATTAAAGACATTAGACCCTAAAATATTTCCTAATGCAATTTCAGGGTTTCCTTTACGTGTAGCAGATACACTTACAATCACTTCTGGTAAAGATGTACCTAATGCTACTAAACTCAAGGCAATTATTTCTGTATTAATGCCAATTAAACCTGATAATTCTCCAATAGCTTCTACAGTATAGGTTGCACTAAAATAGATTAACACACCACTCGCTACTACAATAGCATAAGTCTTCCAACTAATAGCGTCCCGCTTTGTATTCTCTTCTGCCTTATCATTCCCTTTAATCGTATATATTAAAAAGATGGTTAGTCCTGCCACTAAAACCAACGCATCAAATAAGGTCACATCTAAATCATAAATCACAAACCACAATAACAATGATGAAGCAATCAACATTGGAATATCAATATACATGATATCATGTTTGATTTCAAATTGCTTTCCAACCACAGCTACTAATCCTAATACTAATAAAATATTCGTAATATTAGAACCTATTGCGTTACCCACTACAATTTCGGAATTACCAAAATAGACTGCTGCAATGGAAGAAGCTAACTCAGGCAGAGACGTACCCATAGCCACAATTGTCACCCCTATAATAAAAGAAGGAACCCCCAATGCCTTGCCAATTGTTTCAGCCCCTCCGATAAACCAATCTGACGCTTTGACTAATGCTGCTAAACTGACAATAAAAATACCTCCCCAGAGTAGTAGTTCCATAACTAATAAATGTATTATTAAAAATAAACACTCATAATACTAAAAAAGAGACGCAAATCAAGTGTTTACGTCTCTTTTTGTATATAAAAAACTTTATAAAAATTATCCAGCTTTTGCCGCTTCTGCCGCCTCTGCTGCTTGAGCAGAACGTAATGCACGAGGAATTTCAATAGATGCCACTGGAATACCTGTAGAGTTCATTACTTGAATACCTTCTACTACAGGAATATCTCTTACCCTTACAGATTTACCTAAGTCCAATTCATCTACACTTACCTCAATAGAATCTACTAGATGCTCAGGCGTTGTTTTTACCTTTAACCTACGTAATAACTGCATTAATTTTCCACCTACTTTTACACCTGGTGCAGTTCCTACCAAACGGATTGGCACTTCTGCTATTAATGGCTTATTAGGTACTAACTGAAGGAAATCAATATGTAAAATATTATCAGTAACAGGATGAAATTGAATATCTTTTAAGATAGCTGTTACTGTTTTACCACCAGCATTAATCTCTGCCAATTTGAAATCTGGCGTGTAGATTATTGATTTGAAAGCTTTTGGAGGAGCAGAAAAGTGAATAACTTCATCTCCACCATATACTACACATGGTACTAAACCTTCACCTCTTAAAGCTTTTGTTGCTTTTTTACCAAGATTTTCCCTTACTGTTCCTTCAATTGCAACCGTTTGCATGATACTACTTATTTTATATTTATAAAAAGCGAGTGCAAAGGTAGTAAAATCTTATAGAAATTTCCAGCGTTTTAAAAAAATTGTTACTTGTAATAAATTAATTCTTTGGTTTCAGGGTTCTCAAAAATCGTTGGACTTGATGATATGCCTTAATTCGATGGATAGTCATACCTGATACCAATGATATAGTACCTAATATGAGAGTCGTATTATTTAATATTTGGAAGAAAGTATTATAGAATAAATGGCAGGTATTTATGATTT